>JAACEJ010000386.1 GCA_011682565.1 Actinomycetota bacterium
AACAGCAATAAAGAAATTTTCCAAGGCGCTTGAAATAAAACCGGATTTTGAGGATGCAAGATATTTTAATTATATCGCAACAGGACACAAATTATATAAAAAGGGAAGCAAAAGTTCTTTGTGGAATGCCATCGAACAATATGGCCTGGCATCGACGCTGCGGCCGCAAGCGGGCGCACCTCATTATTTTATGGGCTTGGCTTATAACAAAAAAGATAAAAATGAATTTGAAAATGCCATTCGGGAATTGGAAACAGCAGTTCAGGTAGAGCCAAATGGCAAATATGCGAAACTGGCCAGGAAAAAGTCCGCGGAACTAAAAAAACGGCAAAAACTTTTGCATGATTTTTGGGGAAAAGGCAAATAATTTTGTGCTTGAATCTTTGCTAAATTTTACGTATTATAACTCTGTATTTAGTAGTATGTTAATCCAATTTTTTGGGAGAATAATCGCACTCTTGCGATTTCTTAGCACATGAACCTTCATCATGATAAAATATCAGATGACCTGATTCCCCTTAATCTTTCTCAGGTTGAGGCTTTGGATAGAAATGCAACAGATAGTACTTCTCGTGAGTATTACGAAAGCTGCCAAATTACTTCTGCAATTGTTTACCGAAATAAACTTTCGGGACATGTCGGTAATTTTCTGGAATCCAACAAAGTGGAGATTACTATTCATGGGAATGAAATTACAAGTTTTTGCAGTTGTCAGGAGTCGCGTGAAATTTGTAGGCATGCTGTCTCTTTGCTCTATTCATGGGTCAATGATGGAATAGACTTTACCAATATCGAAACAGTATTAGAGGAAATCCGGGAGATGGATAAAGATAGTCTTGTAGACGTCATCTCAAACATTATTCGGATTAATCCTTCGTACATTGATATATTTCTGGCAAAACATAAACCCGAATGGGATGAAATCGATCCCAATCCTGTGTATTGAGTAAGAACAGCTCCCTGCTTTTCTATTTTATTTGTTGCCCTGTTTCCTGCCGGTAATCATATAGTCGTTAAATCACTTTTCAGCAAATTTGTGACTTGTTGGTAATGTTTTGAAAGCAGATTAAAGATTTTTACGGAAAAAGGAGTTACTACGGAATGACCATGCGCTGCCAACGGATCCCCCTCTTTTCTATCATATTTGTTCTCTTTTTGATGACTTTTAACCTGTTTGCAAATGGAGAATTTCCTCTTCCTCCGCAACTTGAAGATAATGTCCATTTCTGGATTAAAATATATACCCAATATTCAAAAAGCGAAGTGGTTATTCATGATGCCGATCATATCAACATTATCTACGAGGTGATTAATCTTGATGATTATTATCCCCGGGATGTGAGTTTGCGTCGAAAGTGGCACAAAGTGGAGCAGGTAAAAAAAGAATACAGAAAGATATTGCAAAATCTTGCAAAGCGGCGCCAGCCCATCGACCCTGATCAACTGGGAGAAAAAGAGCGCCGTGTTTATGATCTCTGGGCTAATGTGGTTGAACAGCAAAAGTTCGCCAAAGCTGTGCGAAACATTCGCGGCCAGAAAGGGCTGCGTGAACAATTTTTATCAGGCCTGGAGCGTTCCGGAAAGTACATGCAGAAAATGAAACAGATTTTTCGACAATACGATTTGCCGGAGGAACTCTGTTTTCTCCCTCATGTTGAATCATCATTTTATTATAAAGCCTATTCTAAAATGGGAGCTGCCGGTTTGTGGCAGTTTACACGTTCCACCGGGCGTCTCTACGTTAAGATTAATTATTCACTGGATGAACGTTTCGACCCCATCATTGCCACAGATGCTGCTGCCCGCCTCCTGAGAAATAATTTTATGGAATTGGGCCATTGGCCGCTGGCGATTACAGCATACAATCATGGACTGGCAGGAATGAAAAAGGCCAGCAAAAGGCTTCACACGACGGATATGGGTGAGATTGTAGAAAAATATCGCAGCCGTTCTTTTGGTTTTGCTTCAAAAAACTTTTATGCTGAATTCCTCGCGGCAAAAGAGATTGCTGAAAATTACCAACGTTATTTTGGCTATGTAAATTTTGAAAAGCCGATTGAATTTAAGGAATTCAAATTACGACATTATGTCACGTTGAATTCCATGGCAAAAGAGTTTAAAATCGATAAGAAACTTCTTGTTGCTTTGAATCCTGCTTTTCGTCGCCCAATCATTCGTTCACAACGCCGAATTCCCCGCGGATACGGTATTCGTTTACCATCGGACAAAAATTATGATCCGGGTGCGCTATACGCGGAATTGGCGGAAACCGAGAAATTTAATTCTCAAATTCGTGATCGCTATTATAAGGTACAGCGTGGCGATAATTTAAGTGACATTGCCATGCGGTATGGTACGAGCGTCTTGCGCATTATGGAATTGAATGATCTTCCCAGCCCGCATCTCATCCGCGCGGGGCAACTCATTGAAATGCCCGTCGGTAACACAGTTGCCAAAACTGTGAAAAAGAGCAAAGAATCCCCGAAACTTTTGTTGGCAGATGAAAATGTTGTCGCGAGTCAGAAAAAACAAAGTCTACCGCTTGCAGAAAGCGGGACAGCATTAGCAACGGTTGATTCTCCGTCTGTACCGCCTTCACCCCCTTTGCTTGCTGTTCTGCCTGAACAAGAAACGCCGCAAAATGGTGATTTTACCAGGAGCTATGGGCCGGAACCGCCGGCAGACTTTTTCCAGGATGAAGAAGCGGAAACAGGGAACGCTGATTCTGCTGCAAGCTGGGGTTTTAAAGTATCCTTCGACGAACCAAAATCCAATTGGATTACAGTACAGCCTGAAGAAACGTTGGGACATTTTGCCGAATGGGCTGGTATTTCCGCGCAAACAATCCGCGACTTGAACGGACTTGATTATGGCCATGAAATACATGCGGGGCAGCGCCTGGAGTTAAGTTTTGAGCGCATACCACCCGCCGAGTTCCATCGGAGACGCCTCGAATATCACCGCAGTATTCAGGAGGATTTTTTCTCCAATTATAAAATTTCCGGTACGATAAGATATTCCGTCAAGTCCGGTGACAATGTCTGGATTTTGACGAAACGGACGTTTGATATCCCCTATTGGCTGCTTGGCCGATATAACCCAAATCACGATCTGCTTAAACTTTTCCCCCGCGATGAAATTGTCGTCCCCGTTGTTCAACCCAGGATTGGTAATGACGACGATAACGGGCACGCCGATTAACAGAGGTGTGAATTGTCCGCTTGGTTGAAAAGAATTTCTCCTTTTATTTTCACAATTTTATTTGTTACTGCAAACATTTATGCTCACGGTTTTCCGCAAGTTTTGACCGGCGCTGATGTGCTTGTTGAAAATGGATTTATGGATTTTTCCGGGAAAAAGATTGGTCTTATCACAAACCAGACTGCTGTTACCCGGAGCGGACAGCACATAGCCGATCTTTTGTTTCAGTCCGGACGGGTTCATCTTGTAGCATTGTTTTCTCCGGAACACGGCATCCGCGGAAAGAACGAGGCAGGCAAAAGCGTGCAGGAGCGATTTGATCCCGGGACGGGGTTGCCGGTTTTTAGTTTGTACGGAGCGGCAAAAAAGCCAACCCGCAAAATGCTTCAAAATATGGATGTACTGGTGTTTGATATTCAGGATGTCGGCACGCGATTTTATACGTTTATCAGTACCATGTCCCTTGCGCTTGAAGCGGCGGCTGAAAACAACATTCCTTTTGTTGTCCTTGATCGGCCAAATCCGATTTCCGGTAATATTGTTGAAGGCCCGGTGCTGGAGGAAACATTGCAATCATTTGTTGGAATTCACCCCATTGCTTTGCGGCACGGGATGACGATCGGCGAACTTGCCAAAATGTTTGTCGGCGAAGGATGGATAAATGATGCCGCAAGAGCCAGGCTTAAAGTCATTAGAATGAGGAACTGGCAGCGCAGAATGGATTTTGCCGGGACCGGCCTGAAATGGATTAAACCTTCCCCGAATATGACGAATCTGCAAACGGCGTTCCTTTATCCCGGCATTGGACTTTTGGAAGCGACCAATATTTCAGAGGGAAGGGGAACCAAATTTCCTTTTCAAAATATTGGCGCACCGTGGATTAATGGCCAACAGTTGAAGCGTCATCTTGATTCTTTATCATTTCAAGGCATAGCAATCGATACGATTTTATTTGTGCCGGCAGAAATTCCTGGTGTGGTGTCTCATCCCAAATACTTTCGGCAGCGCTGCTCCGGATTGGCTCTGACCGTTACTGGTCCCCGCCATTTTTACGCTGTTTCGTTCGGCATCCATTTGATTTGCGCTGTGCGGGATCTTTATCCAAATGATTTGAAAATAAATTACAACTATATGAAAAAACTTGTCGGCTCTGCACGTGTTTGCGAAATGCTCGAAAATGGAACGAGTGCGGAACGAATCATTCAAAGCTGGCAAAGTGGACTGAATCATTTCCTGAAAATTCGAAAAAAATATTTAATATACAACGAGTAATTTCTTC
>JAACEJ010000387.1 GCA_011682565.1 Actinomycetota bacterium
ACCAGCGTGCCGTACGGCTCGCGACTTGATTCGACAAACGGTATAATATTTCCCTGCAAATCCCGAATTGAAAATCCATCATAACCGCATTTATCCGGCAAATCAATGTAGAGCGTCACAACCTCATCTCTTTTAAAATGGCTGGGATTAAAAACAGTGATCACCGCTTCATGGACGTCAAGATCATTATTATTAATTTGACGTTGGATGGCGGATAATCCCCGGCGCATCACACCCTCTGAAATAATCTGCGCCTGATCAAAGCGATACATCATATCTTTTTCCATCTGGTCTATACCGGCGCCGCAAATTGTATCATGCGGATGATTTTGCAGCAAATACCGCCATGCCAGGTCGATGGCGGATTTCATATACTCGCCGCCAACCAGCCAGCCCAAGGCGCTGTAAGGTTCCGCCCAGCGCTGGATCGCGGTTTCTGTGAGCGCATTCTGTCGTTTAATGCGCGTTCGGCTGGAAATTACATCGCCGAACAAGTGGGTCCATTTTCCCGTTGCTCCGGGGTTGCGGCTCTCCCCTTTTATCACAAACGGGTCTTTCAGCTCCTTCATCATATCACGCATAAAATTTTCCAGCGAATCCTGAAAAATCTCATGTCCCATTTCTTTGAGAATGGGTTTGCACGCTTCGACCAAATGTCGTTCCTCCGGGTCGGGCGAAGAGCTGTCAAATCCCTGCATGCAAGCAATGTGGCTGGTGCCAAAATGCTCGCTCTCATCATCCACCAGTTTTTTCAATTGCGCCGGCAGCACATCCGCATTCCATTTTCGATCATGCGGAGACAGCGTGTAATAATGCGCATGAGGGTGATTTTCATTGCATAACCTGAACGGCAATGCACCACGATCCCAGTCATACCACCACTCGTCACGGCTCATGCCGTAGCGCACCATGCGATAAACATAAAAATAATAGCTAAAGCGCGACAGGGCACCGAAACGACAGCCGGTAACACGCGAACCATCCGGCGCTTCCAGAACATATTCCGATTGGGGGGTGTTGATGCCGCGGTAAAAGATAATCGTATCGATATCAAATCCGCGATATATTTGTGCGATCTGCGATGTCTGTCCATAAGAAAACGGCGTATAACCCAGTTTGCTCACTTTGCCCCATTTATCTGCCAGCCGGTGGCCAACGACAAGATTGCGCACCAAGGACTCGCCGTTAACAATATATTCTTCAGGTAGAGAATACCACGGCCCGACAATTAACCTGCCGGCTTTGACGTGTTTTTTGACCTGATCTTCTCTTTCCGGGCGTAAATCGAGATAATCCTCAACGGCAATGGTCTGTGAATCCAGCAGAAAAGAATGAAATTGCGGGTCTTTATCCAGCAAATCCAATAGATTGTCCATAAATTCAAGCAGTAACAATCTCGTTTCCTGAAACGGGTAAACCCACTCACGGTCCCAGTGCGTGTTGGAAATGACATGTAATTTGTAGTGCGTTTTACTTTCCTCTCCGGCTTGCGTCTTTGCCATTTACTCCTCCTGATATTCGCGGTTCATGCACCTCATCTGATTTTCGTATTCAATTTATAAAAATTGAAAAGGCATAATTTAAAATTTTTTCCGTCAGTTAAAAGCATTATTATAAATTGAGACAAGAAACAATACAGCAAAGTTTATAATCAGCGTGATTGATTTTTGCGTGGACCCCGATGGAGGAAAGTAAAGTGCCTTGCCCCGGCTTTATTTTACATGCCCGGTAAGAGAGGTTTTGCAGTCACCCGGGGGGTTCTTAGATCAAAGCAGTTCATCGTAAACGCAACTCATTTTTTCACTGCACGTCTCAATACTAAATTCTTTTCGAGCCAGTTCAGCATTTGTCTCCGACATTGATTTGCGCAAATCAGAATCAGTACAGATTCTTAAAATGCAATCGGTAAGCTCCTCGACATTTCCCGGAGCAAAAAGACATCCGTTTTCGTCCTGCTTTAGAATTGAGGGAATCGCACCGACGAGAGTGGAAATAACAGGCAGACCGGCAGCATAGGCTTCCAGAATTGAAATGGGAAATCCTTCAAAATAAGAGGGCAGCACAAAGCACCACGCTGTTGCAAACAAGGCAGCTTTTTCCCTGCCGGTTTGGGGACCCAAAAATTGTACGGCTCCCTCAACGCGCAATTCATTCGCCATCCTTTTGGCTTGCTCAATTTCGCCTGAACCGGCGACGAGAAAACGGCATTTCAAACCACGATCAAGCAGCAAACGGGTTGCTCTGATCAAGTCATAGATTCCTTTTTGCTCACTCACTTTGGCCATATAAAGAAAAACGGGATCATCACTGCGATTTTTTCCCTGAATGTCGAATTGGGATAAATCGATACCGTTTGCGATCACCCGTATTTTTTCTTCGGGGATCAGGCGCTTGAAAAAATCCTTCCAGGATTCGGAAAGAACAACAACACGATCGCAGGTCTGAAAAAGCCTGGCGATCAACCGTTTGCTAAACGGTGAGCTTTTCTCATAAAAATCGGCAAACATGCCACCGTGCGAATGCAGCACGATTCTTTTTCTGAGGATATTTGCCAGAATGATATAACCCCCTTTTTCCCAAAAAGAAAAATAAGAAGCTGTGTGGATATGGACGAGTTGCGGTCGTTTTAAAACAAGAGTAAAAACATACCTGAAAAAAAATAAAAATGAATAAGCATAACTCCTGAGAGTAATGAAAACATTTCGTTTTGATAAAGAATCATAGCCGACGAACTCTTTGCCTTGCGTTCGCTTATTGACGCCGGGCTTGGAAATATTCAGGAAACTCACATTATATAGATGCATCAAATCAGAGTTTAACAGACCGCCGATCAATGTCTCCATCCCACCGATTTGAGGCGGCGCCGGCCCGACCATAAGTATTTTTTTCTTATCAGCCATTCTTTCACTCAACCCTGATCAGCACAGCCTTTTACGGCTTGGCGTTAATTTCTTTGACAAGCCTTTTGATTCCTTTATCGCAAAATTCAATGGGATATTTGTCCTGCAAATACTTTAACTGGCGCTTGTCTTCCAGATTTGTCTTTTCCGTTTGGATAGCCCGTCGCACCCATTTTGCAGCATCCTTAAATTTTTCAATATGAAAAGTAGAATCCGCATCATAGCGCTGCCGTATTTCCTCATCGGTTATCTCAAACGGCTGAAACAACACTTTTCTGCATTGCAAAATCAGAATGTTATTGCGATACTGGCGCGCCATATTTTGAAAATCCGGATCCTGGTCCAATCCCATTGCAACGGCATCCACGTACATTAAATCGACCATTGCTGCCTTTTTCGCATATTCTTTGATCGCATCCATTCTGCGCAACGGCGGCTGCAACAAAGGCCTTTGTGAAATATAGTGATCGACGAAATCCCTGACGAGCAGTTCCCCGCCCCTGAATTTTGCAATCGGCATTTTCATTTGTTCCGGGGTAAAAACGGCTTTTTGCAGAACCGGCAATCCCTTCGCGTCCTCGCTATAGGCGGATTGAATGAGACGCCCGGCTGCCGGATCAAATGTGAAATCATATTTTTGCGGCAAAGAATTTTGGTAGTGAAAATACGCTCTCGTTCGCTCCATGGCAAAGTAAACCGCCCGCACCCATTTGACAACTTTTTGAAAGGGACTGTCCTCCCGCGGTTTTTTGTGAAGGACGCGAATGATGTGATAACCGTAACGTGTGTGAATTGGACCGGCAGCGACCCCCGGCTTGAGAGAAAGCACCGTGTCATCAAAATCGCCGCCCATAGTGCCGTAAAGAAACCAATCTTTCCACACACCCTTCTCATCGCCCCAGCGTCGGTCAAAGGAAAAACGATGCACCAAATCTGCAAACTTTTCTCCGCCTTTTAAAAGATGGAAAACGGAATCAGCCAATGGTTTTGACGGCAAAAGGATATGCTGAATTTGATACACCCATAATCGCTTCTTGTATAAATCCTCCAACTCTGCACCTGACGGCTCCTTTACACCGGCAACAACCTTTTCATAAAGCGGCCCCTGCACTTTTGTAAGGGCTTTTTTCTTCTCATTTAGAATTTTTTCCTGAACAGAATCCACATCGGCAATGCCGAGTTCCCTGGCCTCTTCAAGATAATACAACTGTCGCGCATAAATCATCCTGCAAAAATTCTCAACATCCTCCCGCGACACATTACCATTCTTTTTAATGCCATGATTCGCGCTCACAAGTTTCAGAACATCTTTAACAAATACTTTTTGCGAACCGACCTTCATCACGCAAACCTGATTGTTACCGCATGAAAACAGCATAACCAGAAATAACAATAAACATATCTTCATAGGAACTCCAAAATGCAATTAAAAACACACAATTTCTCGCAAAGCAAATTTAATAAAATAAAAACAAAATTCAACGCGAATTTATTTTCTTGATTATTAATCATCACTTTTGTACATTTTTTCTCATTAAAAAAAGGGCGATTAGCTCAGTTAGTTAGAGTG
>JAACEJ010000388.1 GCA_011682565.1 Actinomycetota bacterium
ATGTTGAATGTAACCGTAAGGCTGCTCAAAAAATGCACGACCGGAATCCACTTTTGTAGGAAATGCAACTTTTAACAATTTGTCATTATCATGCCAGTCAACAGTCATTTTGAATTGCAGCCGGGGTATTCCGGCCTTTACGATAATTTCCCGGGAAAAATAGGAACTTTCATCTCGGTCCTGCCACTGCAAAACGGCACGAACAGGCCCCTCTTCAATAACCCGCGGTTTGCCGAGAGATTTGAGCGGCAGTACTCTGCCGGTGAGGCTTAAATCCCAGGATGAACTTTTATTCTCCTCCAGGAGCTGTAGCGTATTTCCATCCCCGGATAAAAGTTCTTTGTGCAGTTTCTTGTCGTAAATACTGGTCAGGCCGCTATTATCCCATTTTATCTTAAAATACTTATTAACAACAAAATCCGGGCCGAACATAATGTCCGTATCCACACGCTGTGGTTCCTCTTCAAGGACGCGAAATACTTTGTAGCCGACCGCTGGAATATCTTTGGCGAGAAAACTTATATACGCTGTTAGTCCGTCATCGGACCAGCGATCCACTTGATAAAGAACAGATTGTCCCCTATCATCTTTGATGGTAAATTGGTCGGGTTCCATAACAAACCGCACAACCGTTTCGACAATATCCGTGCGCGACCACGAATGCGGATTATAGACAACGAGCGGAATCCCATCGCCGCGTGTGTCGATCCTGGAACCAATCACTTCAAGGCCAAAGCGAAGAAGGCGTTCGCCCTCATCCTTAATGTAAAGATAATCGGACATCGCGTCATCGTAAACATCGCCGATGGCTGTGCCGGGAAGGATGTCATGAAACTGATTACGCAACACGATTTTCCATGCTTCGCGAAAATCTACACGCGGAAATAGCGGTTTGCGTTGCAGCATAGAACCGATTGTTGCAAATTTCTCCGAAGTGATAAGCAGGTTTTCCATATCGCGGTTGGCTTTTTTGGCGCGCGCTTGCGAAGTGTAGGCGCCGCGCCAACTGCTGACAGATTTTTCATTTTCTCCTTTTCCCAGGCCCATTTCGCCCTTATAAACGGGCCACTTTTTTTCCGCTTTTTCAAGGGCTGCAAAATACTTTTCCGGCGTATCATAACGCAATGAAGGAAAATCTTTTATTCCCTGAAAATGATGAATCGCATCAATATCCGGCTGCCTCGGCCCGCCGCCGTGATCGCCTTCGCCGTAAAGGACCATGACCTGGTTATAATCAGCCAGCTTGCTCCACCCGGCCAAAATGGATTTCATTTTTTCATCGATTCGGAGGTTGTAATGCTGCGGAATTTTATAGGCGAGAACACGCGAACCATCGGAGCTTTGCCACCAAAAAATGCGTTTCCCCTCCGGTGCACCCCGGCCAAACACATAATACTTGATACCGCAACCGCTGAAAATCTTGGGAATCGTTAACGCCTGACCGGAAAAAGCATCCGGAGTCCAGCCGATAATAATATTTTTTACGCCAAGATTTTTCTGTGCATATTCTTTGCCAATCAGAAACTGACGGATCATAGATTCACCGCCGGGGAGAATAGCATCCGCTTCCGCCCACTGTCCGCCGACAACCGACCATCGCCCCTGGTTAATTCTTTCTTTTATTTGTCGAAACAAATCGGGGTTGTTCTTTTGCATTTCCTCATAGAGTGCCATTTGGCTTTGTGCAAAAGTAAGCCCCGGTTCCTTTTTCATCATTTTTAAAACGCCTTCAAACGTGTCCTGTGCTATCCGATCCACAGTTTCGTCCCAGCGCCAGCGGTACGCCAAATCAATATGCGCGTTGCCAACGAGATGGATATCAATATTTGTCGTTTTTTCCACATTATCGGCAAATACAAATCCGTTAAAAAGAACAAGCAAAATTAAACTTTTTGCAAAAAATCGTAATTTCATTCAGGCCTCCTGAAAATTAAAACCAGGGTGTTATCAATAGCAAAGATAACAAAAGTAAAAACAAAATTAAACAAAAATTTAATTCTAATTGCAATTTATGTATTCTCTCTTGGTGCATACAGCCATTAATCTTACAAATTAGGAGTTGCATTACTAATATGTAAATAACCATTGACAATAATATTTCCCTTTTGTATTTTTGAATAAAGAATTGTTTCAACAATACAGGCTAATCTATGATCCAACGAAAAATTGCGAAAATCGTCCTTCCAAAAGCAGCACAAATGCCGGTTATTGTCATAACTGGTCCGCGGCAATCGGGGAAAACTACTTTAGCCAAGGCATTGTTTTCGGAATATGATTATGCTAATCTTGAATTCCCTGATACAAGAGCACGGGCGCTTGATGACCCCCGCTTATTTTTAACAGTTCATAAAAAGGGTATGGTGATTGATGAAGTGCAGCGCATACCGGAGCTATTCTCATACATACAGGGCATAGTTGATGAAACCGGAAAACCCGGCAATTTCATCCTGACCGACTCGCAGAACTTCCTGTTATCAGAGCAAATTTCTCAAACACTTACCGGCAGAGCCGCACTATTTCATCTGTTGCCATTCTCTGTTGAAGAAATAGCATCCGGCTTTCCACTGTCTGAAAGTTTTTGCGACTTTGCCTTTACGGGCACCTATCCCAGAATCTATGATCAGCAGTTGCAACCAACCGATTGGTATCCCTGGTACATCAGTTCCTACATTGAAAGAGACGTACGGCAAATTGTAGGCGTAAAAGATCTGAACAAATTTCAAACATTTCTGAAAATATGCGCAGGACGGGTTGGGCAGTTATTCAATGCCTCAGCGATTGCCAATGAAATTGGCGTCAACTATAAAACTATTAAATCGTGGATATCCATCCTGGAAGCCACTTTTATCATCTTTTTGTTACAGCCGTTTCATAAAAATTACAATAAGAGATTAACAAAATCGCCAAAAATCTATTTTTATGACACCGGCCTGATCTGCTCACTGTTAGGTATTCGTTCCGCAGATGAACTAAATTATCATTACCTGAAGGGGGAAATTTTCGAATCTTTAGTCATTTCGGAAATGAAAAAACATATTGTCAACACAAACAGTCATGCAGGTCTCTATTTTTGGCGGGACAACACAGGCCATGAAATAGACTGCATCATCGAGTCAGGCTTGCACATAACAGCAGTAGAGATTAAATCAAGTACGACTATAAATACAGCATTTTTTAACGGCTTGCACTATTGGCAAAAGCTGACCGACTGCTCCACAGATCAATTGGCACTGGTTTATGGTGGTATCGAAAATCAACAATGGTCAAAGGGTCGTGTGTTTGGTTGGAAAAACGTCCCTCAGATTCTTAACGGATAACATCGCAGAACATTTAAGACCCTTGAAAAGCAAATCATAAATATCAAAAAAATAACATACTTGCAATATATTACATGTGTTTGTATCTTGTAAAGAAAAGTCAGGGTTATTTATAAAAAGGTTTCCCATGCCGAATTTCCACTATGAATTCCAGAAAAAAATGATCTACAACAACCCCGAAAAACAGAAAATCGCCAGAGACATGTTGGAACGTTATACCGGGGCGCCGCTGGAAGGTTTCAAAAAACATATTATTCTAACAAATTTTAACAAATACCTGCAAGTCTTTTCAGAGAGATGCGGGGAAGAAATCCACACCGGTTCTGTGATGTCCATTGTTCATGGACACGACCTGAACGTAAGTATGATCGATTTCAAAATCGGTGCTCCCACGGCAGCACTGATTATTGAAACGTTGAGCGTCATCGAACCCGAAGCCGTGCTTTTTCTCGGCATGTGCGGCGGGCTGCACCACTCGCTCAAAATGGGTGATTTTATTTTGCCCATGGCAGCCATTCGTGACGAGGGTGTCTCCAGACATTTTATTCCGCCACAAGTTCCTTCCCTGCCGACGTTCAAAATACAAAAATTCGTCAGTCAGATTCTGGTTGAAGACGGTCTGGATTACCGCACCGGTGTTGTGCACACAACGGATGTTCGCTTTTGGGAATTTGATGAAGAGTTTAAACGTACTTTGTACGAAGAACGCGCTATTGCCATTGATATGGAATGCGCCGCACTTTTTTCAGTAGGATTTGTAAGCAAAGTCCCCATCGGTGCACTATTGCTTGTCTCCGATTTACCCCTGAAAAAAGGCGGCATTAAAACAAAAGAATCTTCCAAATCCGTTTTTAAGCAATACACGGAAAAACACATTCATCTCGGCATCAAGGCTATGGTGGAAATTCAGGACAGAGGGGAACATATACGGCATTACCGGTGGTAACTTTAATTGAAAAGATTTCATGATGAAACAATAAATAAAAATCGAAGAAAATAAAAATTGTGCTGCCAAAATAAAAAGCCATGACAAGCCGCCGGATGGCTAAAAGGTCTATTTTAAAAATCCAATTTTTCTTATAGTTCCGGATTGTGCAAGTTTGATAACAAGTGATATCCAGTATTAAAATAGAAATAAAATTAAACGCA
>JAACEJ010000389.1 GCA_011682565.1 Actinomycetota bacterium
ATTTGCAACTTTTTAAAAAACTGGAAAAACTAAATATCCTTGTACTAACAGAAATTAAATGCCCGGATTCCGTGACCGTCTTGCCTGTAGTGCAGAAATGGAGCGAAAATTTTGACGGGATAAAAATACGCATTCTCGAAAGAGATGAGAACCTGGACATAATGGATCAATATCTAACGAACGGCGGCAGGGCAATACCTAAACTCATTTTTCTGGACCAGGCATTCAATGAAATCGGGCACTGGGGTCCCCGTCCTGCGGACATTCAGGCCTTTTATGAAAAGCACCGGCAACAAATTAAAGCCGGGGAAATGGATAAAACGGAAGTACATAAAAAAATGCGGCAAATGTATGCAAAAGAACGCGGACGCAGTATTATAAAAGAGATTTCCATTTTACTTGAAAACAGTCCTGTTTTGAAAATCGAAGCAAAATTGCCCTCTTGAATATTCGCATTCGAACCTGAACCCACTCTAAAGATTTACCTGGAATTTTCAATCCAATTATCCTATATTTTCCATGCCTGGAAGAAAAAAAATCGTTTTACTGTTCATCAGGAAAAGAGTTGTGACATCTGTAGCGTTATAAGAAAAAACAAAACAGGAATTTAAAATGTCCGAATTAACGCGAAGAGATTTTAGCAAACGTATTACAGCCGGTTTGGGCGCGGCAACAGTCGTCCTGGGAGCCACGCGTGAATCACATGCCAAACCGCGTAAAAAACCAAACATTGTATTTATCAGCTCCGATCAGCACAGCTACAAATACACCGGTTATGCCGGACATGACATTGTCAAAACGCCGAATCTGGATCGAATTGCAAAACAGGGTGTGGCGTTTACAAGCGCTTATACCGGCCATCCGGTTTGCGTGCCGGGACGTGCCAGCATGATGACCGGCATGTTTGCCTCGGACTGCAATTCATTTTGCAATTCAACCGTGTGGGACGGTAGCCACCCGACATGGGGAAAAGTTTTAAGTGATGGGGGATATTATTGCCGCGCCATCGGCAAACTGGATTTGAATGATGATTTTGATATGGGGTTTGAAGAAATAGAAACAACCCACGGTCATCGACGCCATCCGGACATTACGTCACTTTTCCGCCGCCCCGTGGCTTACCGCATAAAAGAGCGCCCCGGCGTAGACGGTCATCCGCGTGCAGAACGCCATCAAGACGCTTCACGTGCAGAACTCGCACTCGCTTTTCTGACACAGGACAAAAAAGAGATCAAAAAGCCGTGGGCGCTGTACGTTGGATTTACGGAACCGCACCCAAAGTTCGTTGCCCTGCAAAAATACTGGGACATGTACCCCGCGTACAACATGGATATGCCGAATTTACCGCCCGGTCATCTGGAGAATCTGCACCTTGGATTTCAGGAACTGCGCCGCTTTAAGCGCATTGCCACGCCGATTCCCGAAGACCGGATTCGCCGTGCCCGCGCCGGTTATTACGGTATGATTACCGAACTGGACGAGTACATCGGCAAAATATGGGATGAACTGGAAAACAGCGGCGAGCTGAAAAATACGCTTTTTATTTATACTTCGGATCATGGAGAATCTTTGGGCGAACACGGATTGTGGTATAAAAACAATTTATACGATGTGGCGGCGCGCGTACCGCTGGTCATGGCCGGAGCCGGGCTGCCAAAAGGCGTTACCATCGATTCGCCGGTAGCCCACGTCGATGTCGTGTCCACCATGTTGGAAATGGCGCGAGCAAAAACGGCGACACCTCTGCGCGGTCACAGTCTCATTCCCATGATGCTCGGCAAAAGCGGCACTCATCCGGGCTATGCCTATAGCGAATGCCACTCGGAAGGAAATCCCACAGGTTCTTTTATGATCCGCAAAGGTGATTGGAAATACATCCATTTTACCTGGTACGACGATCTGTTGTTCAATGTCAAAGAAGACCCGGGCGAGTTCAACAACCTCATGGATAAACCGGAAGCGGCCGAAATTCAGGCCGAATTGCAAGCCATTCTTAACTCCCTCGTGGATACCGAAGAGGTGACGCTGCGTGCTTTTCATGCCCAGGAAAAAATGCTCAGAAATATGGCCCAAACCATGACTGAAGATGAATTGTTCGAGACATTCAAAGGACGAATGGGAACAGGGCTGGCACGCGCACTGGCAAAGAAATGTCAAAATATATGATGCGATAGTATAATGCAGGTTGAGCGGGTAGAAATTATTTATGAAAAATGAAACAGAAACCTGACTGGCTTGTGCGGATGAATCGATTTGCGAGAAATGTCTTGAAATCGTGCAAAAGTTACGACACTCGGTTTTCAAATTCGATTTCATGAAAGGCGCTTCGATTTAATTCTTTTATATCTTGCATTACATCACAAACCTTTTTCTTGTTTTCCGGTATAATCCTCCAATTCATTGAGCAATCCACTTTTTAATTGGAGGTTAAGATGAAAACAACAGCACTCACACTACTAGCGGCGCTGGTTGTTCTGCTTGCATGTAGCAAGAATCCGGTTAACGAAGAGCAACCACAGCAACCGGCACTACCGCCTGCAGGTTCCATGACAGTCGATCTTTCCACATTCGGTAAAACCCTCGCCAAACCGGCTGAAACTACTTTACAAGACAATTTCAACAACGCAGCGATACGTGTGGCATTTGTCAATTCCCTGGTTTTTGTCAACATGGCCATCCCCACCGCACTGTTTGCCGCGGCAATCACACAAAATCCGATTCTGAAAGATGACGCAAAATTTCACTGGGTTTATCAGCAGACAATCGGATTGACAACTTACGAAGCGGATTTGGCAGGCTGGGTTGATGTCAACACCAAAAGAGTGAACTGGGAGATGTACGTAACGAATCCCAAATTCAAACCTGTACTGTCAAAATTTAAATGGTACGACGGATGGACAAACCCGGACAATAATTCAGGGCAATGGACTTTTTACAATCCGCAGAAACCCGACGTGGCAGAAAGAATGCTCACGATTAATTGGGAACATAATAGCGCGGAGGACGCGAATCTTGCTTTTGCCAACGTTTGGGATAGCCACGCCGAAAAAGGAGACACACTTCGCTATGTCGTAAAGGATACCGACCGTTCCATACTGTTCTATGATAATTCCGAGAATTTAACATGGACTATCTTTTGGAATGCAGTGACGACTGCAGGATACCTTCATGTCCCCGGCTATAACAATGGCGAGCCTGCATATTGGGATAAAAATCACAACGACATTCAAGCCCCTTGATAAAGAAATCAGATTTCATGGACTTGCACCCGGATTGTCGACTAGACAAAGACAATTTAATTTTCATGTTATTCTGAAAGAATCCTGCTAGACATACCATTTTAAAAAAACAGTTCAGGTATATTACACATTAAACACAGATAAACACTGATCGAGTTCACTGTAAAAAAAATGAAATTATTATTGACATCTTTTTAAAATTAGCTTATCTTTAAAGAGGTTTATTAATTTTTAGTGGAGATAAAATGGATCAATTGGCAGAAATGCTGGAGGAAGAACTCGAAGGCGCATTTGAGTTGAAAGATAAGAAATCTCTTCATCGCTATGTAGTACTTTTGGCGCAAAACCTTGTCCAAAAAGACGCTTATGATCAGAACATTACCGAACTTCGCAGTGACATCAAAATTATAGCTGAAACAATGAAACAAGGTTTTGAATCTGTAAACAAGCGTTTCGAAGATATGTATAAATACATGGATAAACGCTTTGAAGATATGAACAATCGTTTTGAAGACATGAATAAACGCTTCAACATGATGTTTACTTTTATGAACATCGGTTTCGGAATCATTATACTCATCACTATTCTTTTCAAGTTTTTACAATGATCTCAGGAACAGCTAGTTTAGCTTATCTTTAAAAAGGTGTTCTAATTTTATTTGGAGATGGAATGGATCAATTAGCAGAAATGCTGGAGGAAGAACTCGAAAGTGCTTTTGAGTTGAAAGACAAGAAATCACTTCATCGCTATGTTGTCCTGTTAGCGCAAAATCTCGTGCAAAAAGATGCTTATGACCAAAACATCACCGAACTTCGCAGTGATATCAAAATACTCGCTGAAACGATGAAACAAGGCTTTGAATCTGTAAACAAACGATTCGAAGACATGTATAAATACATGGATAAACGCTTTGAAGACATGAATAAACGTTTCAATATGATGTTTACTTTTATGAACATCGGTTTCGGAATCATTATACTCATTACTATTCTTTTCAAATTTTTACAGTGATCTCAGGAACGGCTATTGTAGTACTCGCAAGAATAGAGAATTAGATAAATTATATTTTTCAGAGGAGCCCGTCGATTATTATGACGGGCTTTTTTATTGAAATGGCTTGTTTCACAATTTTTAACTATTCAATGTACTTTACAGAAACTCTAACAAAGCAGTCGGTAATTTGTCTTAATTCGGATATTGACTTTTGTATTCAAATTTATT
>JAACEJ010000390.1 GCA_011682565.1 Actinomycetota bacterium
TACGCGGGGAAATTTCCATGGAGCTTTACGGCTTTGAAAAAAAGCGGGATTTATTTGCCGAAGCGTTTGCTCTGTCGATCGTGATCGACAAGATTAGAAATGTGTGGGATAACTAACAATTAGAAAATCTCCAATTCGGGCGAAATCTCCTTGACTGTTTGCTAAATTTTGTTCTGCTTAAAGTCGAAGATGTTCATTCTTACCGATTTTCACAATTCTAAGGAGTGCAAAGGATTAATACGCTCTGTACTCTATTTCTTTACTCTCGACGCTTCCGTGAAATGATTTCGATTGATAGTCCGCGACCAGCTTTAACTCGGGTTGAATATCTCCCCACCTGGAAACTGTCATTGTTCCGCGAGCATATATTTTAAGAAAAATCTGCATCTGCCGGCCGTTTTTAATCGTGCCCTGAACGGGCTGCATTTGGTAAGACTTTTTTGACTCTTTTGCCAGTGATATTTTGAAATGAACGTCCTCTTTGACAAAGACCGGTTTTAATGTGATTTCAGAAACCGCCGGAATTTCCTTCATGGGCAACCGTTCCAGACTTGCAGAAATCGTGCCGGCAAACATGCCGATCAAGTCCAGTTCATCCTGTGATTTGACCATGAGTGAAGATCCGTTTTTAGTTTTGCCCCAGGATACCTTGTCAAGAACAGAACCGTCATTTAGAAAAGTCTTCAAATGCAGGCTGTCATTATCTGTGCGGATGTAAACGAAATGATTCACGGATTTAGAGAATGCCAGAAACGGGCTTTGCACGGCTGCATACAGCGAAGCACCGGCACCGCCTGTGGTGATATACGTGACCGCCCATGCATCGGGATCGGACTGCGGGCGAATCGGATAAAAGCGCTCATAAAGATGAGAGTGGCCGGCAAAAACAATATCCACTTTGTATTGACTGAATAATTTCGGCCAGATATCCCTGCCCCAGGTTGAGCGGTGGCCGCCCAAATTATATGAAGGGCAGTGCATGTAAACGAATTTCCACCTGGCCTTACTCGCAGCCATATCCTTTTTGAACCATTCGATCATCTCGTCATTGTACGGGTAGCGATAATCCAGGGCGACAAAATGGGCGTCGCCGTAATCGAACGAGAACCAGAGCTTGAGATGATTTTTATGCGGAAAAAGAAAATGCGTGAATAATACGGCCTCGTCGCCGTCCACACTATCGGCTTCATGATCGCCCAAAGCGGAAATGAGCGGAATGTGATCGATGACATTGCGCGCAACATTGAAATAATATTTATCCCATTGCTCGTAGCTGCCGCCTTCGCGCACCAGGTCTCCGACGCTGAGAATAATATCCGGATTCAACACGTTGACCTCATCGGAAATCGCCCCGAATATTTTGGGATTGGAACGGCTGTCTCCCATAACCACAAAACTGACGGGTGACTGCTTCGGCAAGGCGCATTTAAAAGTGCTGATTGAACTGGATTGATTGTCTGAACGAACCTGATAGAAATAAGTCTGTTCCGGCTTTAACCCGTCGATTTGTTTTTCGTAGAGAAAACCGCCGTGACTTTCTTCGATAAAGCGCGCTTTTTGCTCCAGTGTAAGTGATTTGTCAGTGCCATACGCAACCGTAAAATCCCCGCGCGCACCACTTTCCCAACGCACCGTAATAGACGCTTTTCCGGGATCTGCAAGCCAGGGGCCTTTGGTTATGTTTTGGGCGAATAAGCCAGAGGAGAATAAAAGTGCGATGATGCCGGGGTGAAGCCAGGATTTTATTTTTGTCATAGTTTCCTTATTTCTTAAAAAGATTTAAAAGTCCTGGAAGCAAGCTGTATTTTCCTTTGCTTCGGGAAATATTATCGAAATGAAATCAGCTAAATTGTAATTCGTGTGATTAGTGAAATTTTTGGTTTTCAGTTCAACTATCAAATAGATAATTCGCGCTGTCGTCCCGGTTTTAAGGGGAAACAACAATAAAGCCCTTGGAACCTGCCTATTCCCGTGGATAGCAAAGGTGATAAATGACAAATATGTGTTGAAACTTGCATATAAAAAATGTTAGCTCTAAAACTCTTGGTATTATTCTTCAAAAATAGCCATCCTTTTATAAAATGCATCGTACTTGCACAGATTCATTTCCTTTCGATAGCAACTTTAAACGTCGACGGCAGTAAATCAACCCCCCATTTTTTATTCGGTCTTGGCCCCATTTGAAAAACGAGTTCACCGCCTTCGATGATGTCCTTGTGGGGCAGCCATGCTTTTTGCAGTGGTTGTCCATTCAAGATAGCGGATTGGATGTATTTATTCTTGTGTGAATTATTTTTCGCCAGGATGACAAAGTCCCGACCATTGGGTAAACGGATGGACACTTTATCAAACAGGGGTGTACCGATAACATAAATCGGCAGACCGGGAGTGAGCGGATAAAATCCCATGGCGGAAAAAACGTACCAGGAACTCATGGCACCGCCGTCCTCATCGCCACACATTCCCATCAGGTCGTTTCGAAACCAGGTGCTTTCAAGCTGGCGAATACGCTTTTGCGTTTTCCATGGCGCACCGGCATAAACGTATAAATAAGGAACATGCAATCCCTGCTCATTGCCCATAACAAACTGCCCAACCATGCCGGTGCCGTCCGGGATGTGGGCCGTTTGCGTCCAGCGGCAATAGCCATACATAGGTTCCGCAAATAAGCCATCCAGACGGTTGATGAACTGTTGCGGGCCACCCATGAGCGTCATCAGTCCGGGCACATCATGCTGCACACTGTAGGAATATGTCCACGCATTGATTTCGGCGAAATATTCGCGGCAACCCGTACCACTCGATTTTTTGGGATCAAAAGGCTCCACCCAGGTGCCGTCGGCTCTTTTGGGAGACATGAACCCCGTTTTGGAATTGTAAACATTTTTATAATTAAAAGCGCGTTTTGCAAGCTTTTCATAATCCTCTTTCTGCCCGAGGGATGCGGCAATACGGGACAGGCACCAGTCATCATAAGCGTGCTCCAGCGTTACTGCCACAGCCTGGCGTTTTTCAAACGGACTAACTTCTTTGACCGGATCCTTGGCCCCCGGATCGAGTGCCGGGAAATAGCCGTGTTCGCGGTAAAACTGTCCCAATTCCGTTGTCGGCCCTTCGCGCCAGGGAAGCATGGCTCCGTGCATGGCATTTTTCAGCATCCCTTCGTAGGCTTTGTCCATATCAAAATTGCGCAGTCCCTTGAACCACGCATCGGCAATGATCGCATCCTGATGATTGCCGATCATGGCTTTCATATCACCATACACCTGGGGAAACGTCGGTAGCCAGCCGCTTTGTTCATACATGCGCACGTAGGATTGAATGATGTCCTGCTCCATCCCGGGATTTAAAATCGTCCGCAGGGGATGATGTGCCCGATAGGTATCCCAGCTCCAGTCGTCGACATAAAAGGGACGCGTGTCTTTGTGCACCTTGTTGTCGTAGCCGCTGTAATATTGCCCGTCTTCCGTAATATTGACCATGCGCTCAAAGGTGCGATACAACGCGGTATAAAAAACGGTCTTTTCATCGTCGCTGCCGCCGGTGATTTTTATTTGCCCCAGTGCCTTGTTCCATATATCCCGGTCATTCTGCCTGATTTCGTCGAACGACCAATGAGGAATTTCTTTTTCGAGATTGGCCCGCGCCTGATCCCAACTGATGTACGAGACGCCGTATGTTATCTCAACGGCCTGTTCTGCTGCCGGATCGAAAACGACAAAAACACCGGCGTTATCTCCCTGAATCTCATTTTGCTGTCTGTTTATTTTGTTTTTCCGGAACGTCCCAAAGGATTGAAATGGCCGATTGAATTTGAGGAAAGCATATTGTTTTACACCTTTAAATACTTCCCCGGCCGCAATTGTGGTTGAATCTATAATGCGGATGTCCACGTCTTTTTTGCCGCGGAGAATGATATTGGAAGGAGATGATGAATCTGCAAAAGTAAAACGGTAAAACCCACAACGCGCAGTCGGCGAAAACTCGGCATTGATGTCGTCATCCTCCAAAAGCACGGCATAATAATAAGGCGTTGCCGTCTCAAAGTCGTGATCATATTCCGATGCCAAGGCGTCCGGCCGCACATCCACGCTGCCCGAAGATGGCATAAGTGACATGACATAACGACCCCGGTGTGCCGGGCAGTTGAGTGGAAAGCCATAAATTTTTCCGGCAACATAATGATCGGAAATGCCCGGCGTTTTTATGGGATTAAACCGCAGCATACTGTTCGGCAGATGCACCGTATTAAAAGTCGGCTGCAGAAGATGGCTGATGCTGCCGATCTGCAGATTGACATAATCCACGGGTTCCTTTGCATAGGACGTACAAAAGATGAAAAAAATGGAAATGAGGGCGAATGATTTTTGTCGAGTAGACATAATATGACTCCAAATTTAAAGTACATTTTGAAAATGAGGAGTTTCAATGCCCCTCACAGAACCGGACTTGTGG
>JAACEJ010000391.1 GCA_011682565.1 Actinomycetota bacterium
GTAGCGGCGCTTGCGATGGTAACCTTTTTAAAAAAGGAACGTCGGGTAATATGTGTTGTCATAATTTTATTTTCCTTTTGCTGCAAAATGCATTACAATGCTTCCTGATGTCCTTTGCATTTCGAAAAAGCTGCAAATTTGATTCAATATTTTTTCAATCATGCATTCGAAATAAAGCTTCATTTCGTTATTTTCACAAGTGCAACTTTACGAAGGAAAAGTTACCACCCTATTTCTGAAAATGCAACAAAAAACCACCTGTTCGTATCGATGAGATTTTTCTCTTGTTAATGTTAAAAAATTGTAATATATTTTTTGCTTAACTTTCAAAACAATTAAAGAGTTATATGAAAAGACATGTTATTAAAATTTCGTTTGCCCTTCTTTTCCTCGCAGGAATGATCGGCTGCAGCGCAAGCCGCAAAATGGTAAAATCTCCCCAACCGCTTAAAAAGTATAATCCCGAAGCAATGGATCATATTATTGATGGCGCAATTGCCGACATCATGGGTAGCCCCAAAGACGCGATTGTCAATTATCAACAAGCTGCTGAAATAGATACGTCCTCGGCCGGCGTTTATCTCGCACTGGCAGAAAATTATTATTTTATCGAAGAACTTAAAACAAGCATCCGCCTGGCGCAAAAAGCATTACGGATTGATCCTGAAAATGTCGATGCACTGGAGTTGATGGCTGCGTGTTATGAGAAACTTCGGAATTACCGCAGCGCCATGCTGGTGTACAAAAGGATAGAACAACTTCAACCCAACGATTTGCAGTCTCTTTACAGGCTTACATCTCTGCAAATTGTTACCCGAAAATATGACGACGCCCTTGCGACCTACTATTCGATGGTCAGGAACGGCCTGGACGCGCCGGATTTTCGATTAAAAGTCGGTAATCTTTTTTTGCAGAGCAGGGCATTTCCGCAAGCGGAAAAAATCTATCTCAACGTTCAAAAACAATATCCGGATTATCAGGATGTTTACCTGGCCCTTGCCGCTACTGAAAAAGCCAGGGGCGATACCACAAAAGCTATAAAATGGTATCGCACGGCACTGGATCAAAACGTTCATTTTGACGACGCCAAAGCCGAATTGCGCGTCCTTTTTGAAAAAACAAAAAAGTGGGATGAGGCAATCCAGGTTTTCACCAGCCTGGTCACGCGGGATTCCACCAATCTTTCCGATAAAATAAACTTGGGGAAATTTTATTTTCAAAAGGGAGATACTGCCAAAGCTCTCACTACGGTCGAAAAGATTGTGAAACAACATCCCAAAAGCGAAAGGGCTTACCTGGCCCTGGCAGCATTTCAAAAATTAAAAGCGGATACAACGGCTGCAATGCAAACTTACAAGTCCGGATTGAAAGCCAGACCGTCATTCCTGGATGTACGACAAAGACTACGAGATTTATATGTTAAAAAGAAATTGTGGGATGATGCAATCGCACTTTACGAGCCGTTGAAAGATACGGACTCAACTTTTGTAGGCGCCAGGTTAGAAATTGCGAATTTAAAGCTGCAAAAAGGCGACACATTGCAGGCAATCAAAGAGTGCCGGGAACTTGACAAAACGCACGGTGATGACTGGCGCGTTCCGGTAACGCTTGGCAGAATGTATTTTGTTAGCGGCCAGTATCAGAAAGCAAGTCCCCAACTTAAAAAGGCGATACAACTTCGTGATGACCTGCCGCAATTATGGGTTTTGCTGGGAATCAACTATCTCCAGTTAGACAGTACCGATGCTGCGCTGGAGCATTTTAAAAAAGCGGTGGAAAAATTTCCCAAAGAACCGGAAATTAACTATTATGTCGGCTCGATTTTGAGCAGAAAAAAGAAATTTTCTGCCGCCATTCCGTATCTGGAAAAATCGGACGACAGAGATCCGGGAAATGTGCAAACACTGCTGGCTCTGGCCGGTGCTTATGACGAGACCAAGCAGTATAATCAATCGGAAAAAATTTACCGGGAACTTGTCAAAACGCATCCGGACAGCCCGATTATTCTCAATAATTATGCTTATCACCTTTCTGTGCAGGGTGTGCGATTAAACGATGCGCTGGCAATGGTTAAAAAGGCGTTAAAGGCAGATCCGGACAATGCACCTTATCTGGACACCCTGGGTTGGATTTATTATCAAATAGGTGATCTGCCGCAGGCTAAAACGCATATTGAAAAGTCACTGTCAATAAACAAGGATTCTCCGGAAGTGCTGGAGCATCTCGGCGATGTTTATCATAAAATCGGCGACCAGGGTGCTGCGGAAAAGTACTGGCGAAGAGCACTAGCCCTGGATAAGAACAGGCAACGCCTTTTACAAAAACTCGGGCAGACGATGCCATAAACATGATCCTTTCTCGTATAAAAATTATTCGCTCATTCACGGTTACCCGGGCAATCATCATTGCGATGATTGCTTTGGTTTTTCTGGCAGGATGTGCTTCGGTTTTACGCGGCCCGGCCATCAATCCGCAAGAAACCAATTGGCAGGTCGTCACGCAGATTTTGCAAAACAATTTCGAGCGCCTTCGAACACTTCAGGGATGGGGACGGCTCGTCGTTGAAACACCGCAAATGGCGTACAACGCCAGTTCCACTGTCGTATTTAAAAGCCCCGATTCTCTTTTTGTGAAAATCGAAGCGATCTTTGGACTCGATGTCGGCACATTGTTCGCAGATCGTGACACATACCGTCTTTATATCCCCTCGCACAACACCTGCTATACAGGTTCCACAGACTCGATGGCGCTCTCTCAATTTATTGCCTTTGATCTGAGTTTGGATAAACTGATTCATACGCTAAGCGGTTTGGAAACGGCGCAGGGTTTGTCGAAAGGCATTTTAAAAAAGGATAAGAAAGGATTAATCCTTTGGGGAAATGACGGCACCTACATTCACAAATATTGGATCGATCCGAAAAAAGGCGTTGTAACAAGAGGTGAGATTCGCAACAAAAGCAATCAAACGGTTTTGCTTGAGGAATTCGATCGTTTCATCCGCATGGATGGCGGTGTGATTGTCCCGCGCACCATTCGACTGCAACGCCCTCTGGAGAAACAATCGCTGACATTATTTTACGAAAACCTTGTTGTCAATAAAAAAGTCTCTGAAAAAGATTTCAAGTTTAAGGTACCTCAAAAGGTACTCAAGGTCACTCTGTAAAAGAGAAATAACGCCAAATGCAAAACATAGAAATTTCACTTGTCATCCCTTTGTACAACGAAGAAGAATCTCTTGTTGAATTGCATCATCAGATTAAAAATGTGATGGCACGACTGGAAAAAAGTTATGAGATTATTTTTATCGATGACGGTTCCACGGACAAATCAGCCGGGATCATTGAAGATCTTCACAAACAAGATGAACATGTCAAGCTCATCCAGTTCCGTAAAAATTACGGCAAATCTGCCGGGCTGGCCGCAGGGTTCAAAGCCGCTTCAGGAGATTTTGTCATTACGATGGATGCGGATTTGCAGGACGACCCGGCGGAAATTCCCAATTTGCTCAACAAATTGCAAGAGGGCTATGATCTGGTCTCGGGCTGGAAAAAAGTTCGCCACGATCCGCTAAGCAAACGTCTGGCTTCAAAAGTATACAATTATTTCACTTCTATTTTCAGCGGCATCCGGCTTCACGATTTCAACTGCGGACTCAAAGCCTACAAAGTTGATGTCGTAAAAAGCATGAATGTTTATGGCGAATTGCATCGCTATCTTCCGGTTATCGCCCACCGCAATGGTTTTCGGGTAACGGAAATCCCTGTGAAACATCGTGCGCGAAAATACGGCAGGTCAAAATTCGGCGGGGCGCGTTTTGCCCGCGGTGCCTTTGATCTGATGACCATTACTTTTCTCACCCGCTACAAGAAAAGGCCACTTCATCTTTTCGGCCTTTTAGGTTTCATATTCTTTTCAGCCGGGCTCTTGGTTTCCATCTGGCTGACCTGGGAACGGATCGTGCTGAACAAATACCTCAGCAGCCGGCCCATGCTTTTTCTTGGTGTGCTGCTCATTATCGTCGGCGTGCAGTTTTTCTCCATTGGCCTTTTGGGGGAAATGATCACCGCCTATCGTCCGGATTCCGATGCGTATCTCGTCAAAAAGAATATTGGCTGGAATGACAAAGCTGGAAATTAGTTTATGAAAGTCGTTATTATCAGTCCGGCATATCCGCACCGGGGCGGCATTGCTCACTTTACCGCTTTGCTGTTTCGCAAGCTCAAAGAGCGCGGCCATGATGTTCACATTATCTCTTTCAAACGCCAATATCCGTCGATTTTTTTCCCCGGCAAAACGCAGTTTGAAAACGGAAAACAAACGATTTCAACACAAAGTCATCCCGTCATCGATTCCATCGGGCCAGGTACTTGGTTTAAAGCCGCTCACGAAATTCGCCAAATTAATCCCGATCTGCTCATCTTTCAACATTGGATGCCGTTTTTTGCTCCT
>JAACEJ010000024.1 GCA_011682565.1 Actinomycetota bacterium
AAATGCGGCAGAAAGATTCGGCCGGCGATGCGCCCACCTCGACGGCAACGCGGTAAATGTGCCATTGTTCACTGCCGTTATCAGCCGGGAATTGGGTTACGTAATCATGTCCTGTTGCCGGGTCTGGACCGGAACGAATGACGAGATTGTCCGGACCGAAAATATCATTATCCGGATCAACGCAGCCATAGCGCGACTCGAAACCACTCAGACTGTTCTCTGTTATGGCCTGGCCTGCTGGCCCACCAGCAGCAGCCTTCACTCGCATACCGATAACACCTGGAATCTTTTCCGCTTTGGCCATCCAGGTAACGGTATAGCCTTCCCATTCGTCATCGGCATCATCCAGGGGCATGATAAAAGTCTGCTGGTAGTTGTGATGCGCTCGAGCTTCTGTTTTCATCTGTGAGCTTGCTGTTGTGACCTCTGCACAGCTTGTGAGTGATTGCCAGGTTGGAAGAGTGTAAACACGATAATCGACGCGCAGAGAAGCGATACTGTCTTCTTCTGTGACTGACATAAACTGCGGGGACAGTGTCGGATGACCAGGAGCATAACATCCAAAGGCTTGAACCGAATCAGCGCGATTGGCAGCCCATGTGTCTGTTGCCAGGTCAAGCTGTTGACTTCTGCAATCACTCGGCGCCCAACCTCCAGAGTACGGGTCGCCAAAGCGTGCGTCGTACAAGGGGCCTTCCCAGCCTTCAGGATGTGCAAAAGTTACAGCCTGAAAAGAACGCGCAGTCGCGTAAATTTGTTGAAAGTCATCAGGAATCGGCAATTCGTCAGGGCCAAAGGCGCCTTCTGTGGTTGACAGAATGTATGCCATCGAAGCTACTTTCGGGCAATTCCATCCGCCAACACCCCACCACAGATAATTGCCTGGTTTACCGTGATCACTTTTTGCAGCAGAAGTGGTGATAACCGGCTCCGGATTTTCATCCAGATAGATACGACAGAAGGATTCGGCAGGGGATGCACCGACTTCGACTGCGACACGATAAATATGCCAATTGCCACTGCCGTCGCCTTCCGGAAATTGGGTCACATAATCATGCCCTGTTGCCGGGTCGGGACCGGAACGAATGACGAGGTTGTCCGGGCCAAAAATATCATTATCCGGGTCAACACAGCCATAACGCGCTTCAAAACCGCTGAGAATGTTCCCTGATACTGCTTCACCGGCATTTGCTCCGGCTTCAGCTTTTACACGCATGCCTATGCTTCCCTGCTATCCCTTTTGTTAGTCTTATGGCCTGAGATTGTACTATCTGTCCAGCCATATACTCCCCAATTATCCGATCCTCTTTTAGATCCCTGGAGATGGACCTACGTTGCGGAACTTGAAGACAAAGGCGTTTGGAACATTACCGAGTCGCCTGATGGAACAATGTGGTTTGGTCTCGATAATGGCGTCGCAAAATATGATGGGCTAAAATGGCACTATTTGACAAATCTGGACAGCACAAAGAATCTTGCCATTATTGCAATATGCGCGGCAAAGGATGGTTCTGTATATGCTGGTTCCACAGAAGATATCTATCGTTTTAGGAACGGCCGATGGAAGAATTTGCACCTGCCTTTTAGCTTTGATTTTACAAATTTTTCAGCGGGCAATTTAGCAGACAATCATAGAGTCATCGAGCCGACTTTTAAAAGTTATAGTATTATTGAAACTTTCGATGGAAGTATTTGGATTGGAACACTTCAGGGTGCCTTGCAGATTAAAGAGGGATCAATGCTTTTATATTCAGGGAAGCAGGTTATTCCTCTTAATAACCAAAATATGATTCGTAATATAAAGAGAAAATATCCGATTTTCAATATTTTTGAAGATCGAAATCACCTGATCTGGTTTGGGCTGGTGAATGGAAATGTTATTAGAACGGATATAAAAAATGGTCACCTGGGGAATCCTGAGAATTGGCAGATCATGACAGAGAACGATGGCCTGAAAAGTGGGAGATATCCGAAAATATTTCAGGCAAAAAATGACGAATTATGGGTCATTAGTGAAAATTTTAATGTTGAATATAGTATTAGTAAATATGACGGTAAGATGTGGAAATCATTCTCTAAACGTGAATTTGACGGTGTTTTTCTCAATAGCAGCATTATTCAAACAGATGATGGAACCATTTGGGTAAGCGATTTTAGTGAACTTCATCGCTACAAAAACCGCATGTGGCAGGTTTACAAATCGCCCGAGTTCCCGGTTCCGGCAAAGCAGATTGTCCTTTTTAATCGAAGTGCGAATAATAATGATATCTGGATGGCAGGGATAAGGAATGATGTGGTCAGGCTCGATTATAGCACAAAACGATGGACAACTTTTCGGGGGTTGAATTTTCATTGTGAAACCCCCAATGGCATTCAATGGTTTATTTCAAAAGATGGGAAAGTTGTCTCATTCAACCCTGCAAAAAAACAATGGTTGAGCTATGACGCTGGAGATGGGCTGATAGATACGCCTGTTCGATTAATCGCAACGCAAAAAGGTCTACTCTGTGCCGCAGGGTCTCACCAGCATCGGGCAGCTATTGCATTTTTTGATGGCAAAAAATGGAATCGCACGATCTTTACTAAATTGTCGTGGGGAATCGACTATCGCTCCGTTTTTGAGGCTCGGGATGGCTCGTTGTGGTTTGGCGCCATGGAAATGAAGCTGCCTGAACATCTTGGGGGAGCCATACAATACTACCCCTCAGCGAATAATACAAATCGTCCAGAATGGACCTATTTTGCGCCGCCAAAGGTTCGTAAAGCTGTGCAGCAGATTAGCCAAACGCCTGATGGCGTGATGTGGTTTGGCAGCTATAGTTTATACCGATTTGATGGTGAGAAGCTCACGCCCGTAACAGATTTCAGCAAATATACGGAAAATAATACACATTTCTTGTATTGCACAAAAGAGGGGCATTTGTGGACAAGTTGTCGCGGATACGGAGTATTACAGTATGATGGGTCGAAATGGTATCATTACGATAAAAGAAATGGTCTCTCCGGTAATAGGGTATATAGCATTGTGCAGAGTCCCGATGGTGCAATTTTGGTTAATACGGAAAACGGCATCTGTCGGTTTGACGGCAAAACGTGGTGTGCTCAAGTAATCCCAAGTGGTATTAAGGCGGGAAAGGCGGATGGATGCGTATTGCGTTTTTCCCAGGATGGCGCTTTGTGGATCAATAATTCTTCCCGCGATTGGCTGAGGCGATCACAGCCTGGTCATTTCGCGAAAGATAAACTCTATCCGGAATATTACACTGTTCGTTTTCAACCGGATTCTTTGGCGCCGGAAACAGAAATTACATCCTATACGAAAAAAGTCTCTTCTGAGGGCAATATTACCTTCTTTTGGAAGGGAATCGATGCCTGGGACAGGACGCCGTCAAATAAATTAGTTTATTCCTATCGACTCGGTAACAGCCTCTGGTCGCAATTTAGTCAGAATTCATATCATACCTTTCTTTCCTTGCCGTCAGGAAAGCACATACTTGAAGTGAAGGCAAGGGATAATGATTTCAACATAGAACAATCTCCCGCACGAGTCGAGTTTTATGTTGCGCCGCCCGTTTGGAAAACGCCGTGGTTCATTGCGGGTCTTTTTATCGTTTTTGGAGCGATTGTTTCTTTTGTCGTTATTGTCATAAAGCAAAGGAATTTGGATCATTTGAAATTGCAACTTTTTACCAACATTTCTCATGAAATACGGACGCCATTAACCCTTATAAAAGTGCCGATTGAAGAAATGATTTCACAGGAGGAACTACATCCTGAGGTGAAAAAACATCTGAGCCTGATGCAGCGAAATGCACAACGTTTATTAACATTAATTAACCAGCTTTTGGATTATAATAAAATTGAAGTCGGAAAAGTTCGGCTGCAAATTGCTTCCGGCGATATTGTCCGTTTTATTGAAAATATCATCGATGGATTTCAGGTTATCGCAAAGGAACGTGAAATTAATTTTTCTTTTACAACCGCGAAAAAATCAATGTATGCCTGGTTTGATGATGACAAGTTGGAAAAAATAATAAGCAACCTGATTAATAACGCCTTAAAATATACACCAAAAAACGGAAGTATTAACGTTTCATTGGAGTTTTTAACAATTGCCGCTAAAACGGGAAATGGCAGATTTAACTTTTTCATAAAATATTTTTCATTATTTACCGGGCACAGGAAATATTTCCCATCAACAGGCAAAGATAACAAATATACGTATATTCGGATAGCCGTTTCAGATACCGGATATGGCATCCAGAAAGAACAATTGTCAAAGATTTTCAACCCCTTTTACCAGGGTAAGCTTTTTAATTCAATGGTGGGAAAAGGGGCTGGAATTGGCCTCGCCTACACCAAAGAATTGGTGCAGATTCATCACGGCGAGATCGATGCGGCCGGCAATCCGGGGAAAGGAACTGTTTTCACGGTGAAAATACCAATTGATTATGCCTGCTACCGAATGCAAAAAAGAAAAGGTATGGTTGAAAGAATGAGAACGGAAATGCTTTCGGATGAAAATGAGCTGTTACAATTCGATAAAACTTTGTCTGAGATTGAAAATGAATCCGTCCTGACGCCGGATGGTATTCAATCTTCCAAACCATTGCTTCTAATCGTCGATGACGAAATTGAAATGCAATCCTTTCTCGCCGATATCTTGCATTCAGATTATAAAATATTAACTGCCACTAACGGAAAAGAAGCACTGGAAATTGCCGTAAATAAGATTCCGGATATTATTGTCAGCGATGTTATGATGCCTGAAATTGATGGAATCGAATTCACCGAAAGCATCAGAACCAATCCCCTTACGTGTCATATACCGGTAATTATTCTTACAGCGAAAATAGATTACCAACATAAAATAAAAGGGCTGCAAGTTGGAGCATTTGAATATTTAACCAAGCCTTTTCATATAAAGGAACTTAAATTAAAATTAAAAAATCTCTTAGAATTAAGAGAATTATGGAAAGAGAAGTATAGTAAGGTAATGTATCTAAAACCGGAAAATCTTCCTATCAATAGCCTCGATTCTCAATTTATCGAACGAACAAAGCTCGTAATTGAAGAAAACCTATCCGATGATATTTTTGACTATAAAATTCTGGCCAAAAAATTAGGTTTTAGTGAACGACAATTATATCGAAAGGTAAAAGCTCTGACGGGTTTTACCTGTAATGAGTTAATTCGAAATATGAGATTGGAAAGAGCGAAAGAGCTTATCTTAAAAAATCAAGATTCCAATATCGCGCAAATCGCCTACTGTGTGGGCTTTAAAGAATATTCTTATTTCGAAAAATGTTTTAAAGACTATTTTGGTAATCCTCCCAAAAAATTCCGAGCAAAAAAACATTCCTGAATCCCTTAGCCGATTTTAAGGTCTTTTTATTACCCTGCTTTTTTGAAAGTTTATTAGGCGCAAAAGTGTCCGGAAAGTGCTAATTGCAGTGAATGGCAATATAGTCAATATTTTTGTCGCTATATTATATGCTTTTAGCCATATAATTTTTTATAATCTACTATTGCCATCCGCACAATATTCTTGTCGGCATTGCAAGAGACTGAAAAGTGAAATTTTGAAAGAACCGTTTTAACGATGCGAGGATAAATTTGAAATTCATTCATTTTCTGATGATAGCCACTATGTTTCTTCCTGTTTTGGGTTGTAAGGAAAACCATGTCGATGGGCAAAAACAAAATGTAGTAAAAAAACAATTGCCACAGCCAATTGCGAATGAAAAGATGTTAAAAAAGACATTAAGCGACGAGCGCGTTCGGCGATATATTTATCCGCAAAGAATTGTATGGCAAACGCCAAACACGCCACAAGCCGAAATCACGGGTGCGGAAAAATTAATATCCTCATTCGCGAAGCAAATTATGCTAAATCAGTCGTCCAGTTGTGAGCTTGTGAATAAGGGTAAAGCGCCGGGCATTTTATTGGATTTTGGCAAGGAATTGCATGGTGGTGTTCAAATTATGATCGGTCGCATGCAAAGCCAGCAACCTGTCCGACTACGGGTGCGCTTTGGCGAATCCGCCAGCGAAGCCATGAGTGATATTGGGGACGGTCACAATGCCACCAATGACCATGCTGTTCGCGATCAAACGATCCTGGCCCCGTGGCTCGGAACTGTCGAAACAGGAAACACCGGATTCCGTTTTGTACGGATTGATTTGCTCGATGAAAACCGTGCCGTCCCTGTTATTGGCGTGCGCGCTGTTTTTCTCTATCGTGACCTGGAGTATAAAGGCTCTTTTCGATGCAGCGATGAACGTCTGAATAAAATTTGGGAAACAGGCGCCTACACAGTACATCTTTGCATGCAGGACTACCTTTGGGATGGTATTAAACGGGATCGTCTGGTATGGATTGGCGACATGCATCCGGAAACAATGACGGTTATGACGGTTTTTGGCAAGCATGGTATAGTCCCCGCCAGCCTGGATCTGATAAAAACAAACACACCTCTGCCCGGATGGATGAACGGGATTAGTTCTTACTCGATGTGGTGGCTCATTATTCAATATGACTGGTATCTTTACCAGGGCGACATCTCTTATTTAAGAAAACAAAAAAAATACATTCTCGGCCTGCTAAACCAGTTGATGCAGTATATTGGTCGCAATAATTCAGAAAAATTGCCTGAAACGCGTTTCCTGGATTGGCCTTCGAATGCTCAACCCAAAGCCATTAATGCCGGTTTGCATGCTCTGCTCGTTCTCGCACTCGATCACGGGGCTAAGATTTGTATGGCGCTGGACGACGAGTCGTGCGCCAAAAAATGTGAATTGGCCGTGCAACGATTAAAACAATATGTCCCGGACGCGGGGCAGAGCAAGCAAGCCGCCGCGCTAATGGCCCTTGCCGGTTTGGCAAGCCCTCAGAAATTGAACGAAAACGTAATGGCCGTGGATGGCGCTCATGGGTTGTCTACGTTTTATGGTTACTATGTGCTGAAGGCTCGCGCTCTGGCCGGGGATTACCAGGGCTGTCTGGACATAATCCGCAGCTATTGGGGCGGAATGCTTGATATGGGGGCGACCACTTTTTGGGAAGATTTCGATCTGGCCTGGATGAACAATTCGTGTGGAATTGACCGGTTGCCCGGGCCCGGGGAAAATGATATTCATGGTGATTTTGGCAATTATTCTTATAAAGGATTTCGTCACAGTCTTTGCCATGGTTGGGCGTCCGGTCCCACTGCCTGGCTGTCAGAATATGTCCTGGGTATCAAACCGTTGGAGCCAGGGTTTCGGGTTGTCGCAATCGAGCCGCATCTGGCTGATCTGCAATGGGTGGAAGGTACATTTCCAACACCAATGGGAGTGATCAAAGTGCGCCACGAAAGAAACAGCAAAGGTGTTGTTGTGTCGACAATAGAAGTGCCGGAAGGGGTACGTGTTAAAAGGAAACAGTAAAACGTAAAGGTTATATCGTTTGTAATGAGAAGGGAGGTGATAAAAACGGCATGTATCGATTATTATAGTTGTTTTCAAAAAACTTTACAAGGGAGGTGATAACGGCAGAATAAAAGTGACACTTGAACAGAAATTATTTTATTTGTTAGCCAAATAATTAAGGAGACCGACAATGAAACACAAAGTTTTTATCATGGCATGCTTTTTAGTAATTGCGGTTCTGGGTAGCGCTCTCGCTCAGGACACTCTGGTCGTTTCTTCCGGTTTGGGGACGCTGAACGATGCAATTACGGCAAAACAGGGCAACGTGGTATACAAGTTGGAAACAGAGGGGTATTACCTCTTAAATGCGCCAATTGAAAATAATGGTTTTGATTTGGTGATCGTTGGCCCGAAATATTCGGATACCACCAAACCCGCTGTCATTCAAACGGGAACTCTGGCAGATGGATCTGTCATGAACCAAATGTTCTCTGTATTGGGTGACCTGACATTGAAAAATGTTTATATCGTAAATGCCAGTTTATCCGGCCAGATTGCAAATGGCATCCTGACTCAAAAAGCCAAATCAAAAGTTGTTTTTGACAATTGTATTGTCGATCCGATTGGAACGGGATGGTTTAGCACAACAAATGTAGACAGTTGTGATATTTTTGTCACCAATTGCAAATTGTTGCGTTCCGGCTCTACCAGCGCCATTAATGATGGCCCGATGATTAATTTGATGCCGACTTTTTATGTAGACAGCCTTTATTTTGAAAACAATACACTTGTTTCATCGGGTACCTGGTTCACCGCCGCCCATGCGAATCCGACAATTGTTAATTTCACCTGGATAAACCATAATACATTCGTCTTCCACAAAAGCCAGCTCGACTGGGTGTCCTATGAAAATCAGTATTATCTTACCAACAATCTCTTCTTCGATTTCATGACGTCACCATATCTTTACGACTGGGATCAGTATTTTGAACCCTTTGTGGATGGCACACACCTTAACCTGATCTGGGCTGATACAATGGAAGTTGCCGGTGGAGAGCCCAAGCCGGGCGATACGGCCGGTTTAAAATTCTCTCCAACCGCCGCTTTTACCTCCATAGGGCCGGTATGCCCCAGTTGGGGAGACAGTGAAGGAAACCTGACTTTAAAGCTGTACAGATGGGATACGGATTACGCCACAACTATTGCGGCGGCTCCGATAGCTGAACAAACTTTTGTTAATTTTGCAGATAATGCCGCCCTGTGGATGGCTTTTGATGAGCAGCCTGCAGGCGACTATTTGTGGCAACTAAGCGATGCGACACAGACGGTCGGCGTCTGGAAGTGGACGGATGCACCAGAAGAGGTGACAAGCTATTTTAATGGTCAGGAAGTTGAAGGGAAATATGCATTCAGAATTATCGATGCTTCCGGCGACCATCAGTTTACTAATGGAACCCAGTGGGCGCCGGTGCAACTATTGCCGGCAGAAAGCGGAAAACATTACGAATCCCTGCCCTCACAAAGGGTTCAATTCATCGAGTACAACCTGTTCTATACGCAGCAAATGTTTAAAGGTTTTGCGCAAATGACTATGGATGTGGACTCGATCCCTGATGGCTATATTATGCCCCTGTTGCAGCCTTATCCCGAAGTCATCACCAGAGAGGGCCCGATGTTTGCCGATGACGCCAACTGGCCAAACTTTATCTACGGCAACACCATTGAAGATCAGGATCCACAGTGGACGGACGATAAAATCTATACAGCCGCTGATCTTTTTCATGAATGGATTATTCCGGCAAGTTTTGTCCATTGGGGTTTGAGTCCGGCAACAAGCCCGGACCAGTGGCCAACCGATTGGTACTGGGACCTCGATGGCGATCCCGGCAACCCGGAAGCCTGGCCGGTTTTTGATGGCTCTTATCAGAATCCGACGCTGCTCACCGGCTCTATTGAAAAACTTCCACTTGGCGATTTGAACTGGTTCCCGGAAGCAAAAGCCCTGTGGGAAGCGAATCAGGATGCGATTGCCGACCATATTAAAAGCCTGAGTACGAATAAAATCGATATTGGCACTGGCGTGGAAACAAGCGGATACCAGCCGGCGGCATACCAACTGAGTCAGAACTATCCCAATCCGTTCAACCCGGCGACAACCATTTATTACTCGCTTGAGAAGAGTGAAAATGTTAATTTAACGGTGTACAACATGCTCGGCCAAAAAGTCCGGACGATTGTAGATGAAAGAATGAATGCAGGCAATCATGCTGTCAAGTGGGATGGTAAGGATGACCTGGGTCGACAAATGTCGAGCGGCGTTTATTTCTATATGGTTAAGTCCGGCCCATTCAGCAAAACCATGAAAATGTTGATGATGAAATAGCATTTGTTGTTCCTGTATAAGGGAGGAAACAGGAGTGAATGAAGGGTGCAAAGCGAATAATAGCTTTGTACCCTCTCACTTTGTTCTGGATTTGGCAAGATCGCGGCATGATGCTCTCTTGAAGTAATAGAATCTTTGTTTAATCGGGCGAACTGTAAAGGAGGAGAACAATGCTCAAAAACAGGTGTATAATAATTTTTGTTTCTTTCATGATTGTTGCTTTTGCATTGCCATGGACAAATAGTACGGCTGCTTCTTTAAAAGGAACAATAGCAGGCTACGTGAAAGATACCAAAACAGGAGAGCCTCTACCCGGGGCAAACATTCTGGTTAAGGGAACAAGCCTTGGTGCCGCTTCTAATAATGAAGGCTACTATTTTATCAAAATTCCGCCTGGAACCTACACACTCGTTGCAAGATATATCGGCTACAAGGAAAAAAAGTTTAATGTAAACGTAAAAGCCGCACGGACTGTAAAGCAGGATTTGATGCTGGAACATGCCGCACTTACCGGCAAAACTGTGGTGGTGACGGCGCAGGCTGAAGGTCAGATGGAGGCCATTAACCAGCAGATTTCCGCCAGAACCATAAAGAATATCGTTGCCTCGGACCGAATTCAGGAAATACCCGAGGCTAATGCCGCCGAGGCCATCGGCCGGCTGCCAGGCGTTTCTGTTTTGCGCGGCGGCGGCGAAGGCTCCGGCATCGTCATTCGCGGCTTGTCGCCAAAGTACAATGCCGTCATGGTGAACGGCGTCCTTTTGCCCTCCACAGGACGAGCTGATCGTGGAACCGGTTTAGGCGGCATATCGCAATACATGCTGGGTGGAATAGAATTGACCAAAGTCCTGACATCGGATATGGAGGCTAATTCTCTTGGTGGAGCGATCGATCTGAAAATTAAAGAAGCGCCTGCCGGTTTCCATCTGGATGTTTTGGCACAGGGTGGGTACAATGATCAGAATAATTATTATAAAAATTACAAGTATGTGAATAGTATGAGCAATCGATTTTTAAATGACAAACTGGGGATTATCGGGAATATTACACTGGAACGGGTGAATCGCAGCACACAGCAATTAGCAGCGAATTATCAGGTGGAAACTGCCAAGTATGAGGGGAAGGAATTCGAGGATTTATATTTCACCAGTGCAAACCTGACCGATATTACTAATATAAAAAAACGGATGGGCGTGAGCCTGGCACTCGATTACAAACTGCCGAATGGAAAATTGACCTTTTTTAATTTTTTCAACCGTTCTCTTGCGGATAATTATACCAATGTTACAAAGACTTATAACGCCGCGGGCAATACTGTAAACTATGCTATTTACAACAGTCCGCAAATAACCAGCGACATAATGACCAATGCGCTCCAAGGGGAGCACCACCTTCACTGGCTCGATATAGATTATGGCGTTTCAAATGCTCAGACAAGTCGGCAAGAACCGGATAGTCGGATGTGGAATTTTTCGATGAACCAGGCTTTCCCTACTTATGTATCTAGCCAGGACTTCCGACTCAAAAATCCCGAAGAAATTATACCTCTTGCTAATGATGAATATACTAAAGAGAACATGAAGAATATGATTTTCGGCGGCATCTTTTTATGGCCTAAAAAAATGCAGGAGCAGAATCTATCGGGATATATGAATTTTAAGACGCCCTTCCAGTTCGGTCAAAGTGTATCGGGCAATATCGAATTTGGCGGTAAATACCGCTATAAAACCCGCTTTCAGGATGAAGATCGAAGCATGCAAGGCGTCTCTTCCAATCCGCCGATGAAACGATGGATGGTCAAAAAATGGGACTGGATCGTCAGGCAACAAACCGGCGGAGAACCGGCTATCACAGCGATTAATTTCAGGGATTACGATATTCACAATTTTTTGCAGGGGCGATACGATTTCGGCTGGTATCCCGATATCAAAAAGCTGAACGATATTACCGATGCATGGACAGCATTGTCTGACTCGATATTGTCGCTGCCCGATTCCGTATGGCGAAGTCAGTATGGCGAAGCTGCTAAAATTGGCTATATTAAAAATTATCGGGAAAGCGTGCAGTTTGACCAGGATATTGTAGAGCGGTATTCTGCCGGTTATCTCATGGCGGAAATAAATGTGGGTACAAAACTGACGATCATGCCGGGAGTTCGCTATGAAAAAATGCGCTCGCGATATATCGGCTGGCAGGTGCAAAGAGTGGCCAATGAGCAACACGTTGTGCCGGGAAAGGACTCGACAACTTACCGTAACAACGAATACTGGTTCCCAATGATACAGACGCGATACAGTCCGACCGGTTGGTGCGACATTCGTTTTGCCCGCACCCGATCCATAACGCGCCCGGACTATCTTGCCGCGACGCCGTTTCGCTTTATCGACACCTTTAACACGACTTTTGTGAGCAAGGGCAATTACAGGCTAAAACCATCCTTGTCGACCAATTATGATCTGCATATTTCATTTTACGGCAATACGATTGGTTTGCTCACCGTTGGCGGCTATTTCAAAGAAATTGAGGAATTGATTTGGGCCAAATCGTGGAAGCGTTTGATCAGCGATCCTGTCGAGTATGGCTTTAGCGCCAGGGACACGCCGAACATTCAATCCTGGGTGAACAATCCGCACAAAGCTTACGTCAAGGGCGCAGAGTTTGAATGGCAGACGCATTTCTGGTATTTGCCCTCTCCGTTTAAAAATGTGGTTTTCTCCGCTAATTATTCTCATATTTACTCAAGAACAGATTACCCGCGAACCATCATTCGCACGGCCCTGACCGATTCCATTAAAAGAGGCCCGATCTGGATACCCATCTATTCACCGGTGCGCATCGATACGGTTCATACGGCGCCGCTTTTACATCAGCCGGATAATATAGCGAACATTTCTATTGGTTATGATATTCGCGGCTTCTCCGCTCGTTTGTCATGGGTGTACTATGGAAAAATATTGAACAGCAAGTCGACCCGACCCGAGCAGGATGGCTTTAAGAACAAATTTTCTCGCTGGGATTTTCAGGTGCGGCAGAAATTTCCTATAAAAGGTTTGGAACTAGTGCTGAATGGAAATAACCTCAATGATATTCAGGAAGAATCAAAATATCGGGGCAGTATTTTCCCGACGCGGTTAGAGAATTATGGCTGGACGGCTGATATCGGATTGCGGTATCGTTTTTAAAGACTGGGATGATCTGATTTCGCAAGGTTAAATCGCATTAAATCAACAGAATCCTTAATGTAAAAATAGATACTGTAAATGTTTCATTACAAAATGGAAGCAGAAATATGCCACAAAAACGAAGTTTAACCGAACGACTGGATGCTCTTTATGAATTTGACCGTGCTCCTGTAACCCACGATCGGTTGGATGGCCCCGGCAACTTTATCGGACTGTATGCAGGAGAGCACGTGGCAGGTACGGAGTTTATTATTGCTCCTTTATTTGTGGCTCATGGCATTTCTGCATCGGATTTATTTCTCGGATTATTGATTGGGAACTTGCTGGCTGTATTAAGCTGGGGATTCCTGACGGGGCCTGTGGCCACAAAGACACGGCTGAATCTTTACTGGCACTTGCGAAAGATCGTTGGACCTTATGTTTATTTACAATATTATGAATGCCCTGATGTTTGCCTTTCTGGCCGGTGCCATGATTTCTGTGGCAGCCACCGCGGTCGGCCTTCCACTCCACATGGCTATGCCCGGCTTGAAGGATGTTTATCCCAACAGCGTAGGCTGGGTGTTGGTGGTGTTTGT
>JAACEJ010000392.1 GCA_011682565.1 Actinomycetota bacterium
TAACTTTTGACAGGGAAGATGTTACGCTTTATGAAGTTGCGGATAAATCCGGTGTTTATAATACTGGGAACTTTGCAAGTGAGAAGGGCATATTCGTTGTTAAAAGCAGTAACGGCATAATAAATGATGGTCAACTTCAGGCTCTTCCCGGGCAACTCATTACCGTTGAATATGATGATAATATTAAGCAAACAAAATCTTTGCAAATACCGAAAAATGGAGGGACATTTGTCACCATTTATCTTGGTGGTGCTCCTTATGTTGCTGAAGTAGCGCCAAATCCATTTTATGAATCAAAGTACAATGATTTTAAATTGCGAGTCGCTTCAGCCACCGGAACATTGACTGTCCGCAAGCTTGAAATCTTTAATATCGCCGGCGAAAAAGTAAGGGAGATTGACGGGAACATGCTTCGTTTTGATGTTTCAGCTCCTATTCCCAAAGAAAAATACGGCATTGCGGATAATTGGTGGGATCTTTTAAGTGATAGTGGTCATCAGGTTGCCAGCGGTACCTATTTTGTCAAGGTTCATGCGGATTTATTCCATGAGGACACGGACGATTTTGAGCAGGTCACATATATTCGCAAATTTGTATTGATCAGATGACCGGTCAATAATCATCAAACCCAACATCCAAATTTATCATTTTGTAAATGGCAATGGAGATATAATGAAGAAAATCAAAATAACGCATCATTTTTTGAATGGCTATACTTTTTTGTACGTTCTTGCCATTTTGAGCTTCTTATTTCCTTTTGGATCGATAGCTATTTCCGGCAGCAATACAGGAATTGGTTATCATGGTGCTGCGTTTCTACGGGTAAGCCCGAATGCGCGGCAGGTTGGTATGGGAGAAGCTGCTTCTGCACTGGCCGACGATATCAACCTGATGCGCTATAATATTGGCGGCCTGGGAAATTTGCGGCATATTCAACTTGCAGCTAATTTTCATGACTGGATTGGCGATACGCAGCAAGGTTCAATCTCCATTGGCTTGCCTTCAAGATGGGGTGTTTTTGGATTTAATTTTGCCTATTTTAATGAAGGAAAAATTCAGGAGCTTAATGAATATTTTCAAAGCACAGGCGGGGTTGCATACAGCGGTGATATATTGATAAACGCGGGGTATGGTACTTTTGTAAGAATTCTAAATAACGATTTTGGTTTTGGAGGAAGCCTGAAATTAATCCGACAAAACCTGGCTGGCGAACAAAGCACTGCCATTGCGATTGATCTGGGAACACATTTCAGATTAAAGACTTTTTCGTTTGGTGCAACGATTCAGAACTTTGGCCTGTCAAAAGTGAAATTTGAAAACCAAAAATCAAGCATCCCCGAGACATATCGCATCGGCGCGGCGACAAGGCTGCCTTTGGCGGAATCAGTAAAATTGAATATAGCTTCTGATATTTCCTGGACTACTGCCGAAAAACTTCGATATTATGTCGGCGGAGAACTTGATATTAGCGATCTGCTTGCCGTTCGCGCCGGGTATCAGCTTCACAGCGTCGCGGTTTCTCCGCTATCTTTTGGATTTGGCTTGTACATTCCAATGGAATGGCTTGCAAATTCAAGAACGCGGCTGGATTATTCTTATTCGCCAATGGATGCGCTGGAAGCAACTGCACATCGCTTCTCTCTCTTATTTTCTTTTGGAGCAACTCAAAGAGTACTAGCCTTAAATGAGAGTGACAGAAGACAGATTGCCGCCATAAACGAGCGTTTGCGGAAGGAACTCGCCGCCGCCGAAGAAGCGAGATTGAAAGCGCAGCAGGCCGAACAAAGCACTAAAAAAATGGAAAAAGAGATCGCAAAGCGCCTCGCCATGATCAAAAAAATTGCCGCAGAGAGCGAAGGTAAAATCGAAGTTGAGCCGCAAACAAAGAAAAAGATCCTCGTGAGTATGAGGATAAACTTTGACTTTGATAAGGCAAATATCCGGCCTGAAGAATATAAAACCATGGAGAAAGTCGGGGAAATCCTGAATACCTATCCCGAGGCAAAGGTGCACGTGTCCGGCCATACCGATTCAATTGGACCTGACGAGTATAATATCCAATTATCGCAACGGCGGGTCGACAGCGTAATGGCCTTTTTAAGTAAAAAAGAAGGAATAAACGCGGATCGATTTTATATGCCGATCGGTTATGGGGAAATGAAACCTATTGCCACAAATGCCACACCGGAAGGACGATTCAGAAACCGGCGCGTCGAATTTTTACTCTTTACCTTCGACGCCGTGCCGGAAATGCCCGAAGGCTCCGCTATAAAATATGTCGATGCCATCGATAATAACACAATGCGTATCGTTTGTAATGGCAAAGTAAAGTTTAAAACTCATTCCCTGGATAAACCGGATAGATTTATTGTCGATTTTCCCGGGATATTTTTACTGACCGACCAGAAAACGTTTGATCTGAATCGAGGGCCGTTTGTTAAAGCGCGTGTTGGTTATCATCCAAAAGAAAAATTTTCACGTGTTGTTTTTGATTTGAACAAAAGTGTGGAATTTAAAGCAACGACAGTTGATAATTCGGTTATTGTCCAAGTAAAATAGAGTTCCGATGAATGAGTAACTCATAAATTCTTTCATGTTTAATTGATGGGAAATACAATGCGAAATATCCTTTATTCTTTTCTTGCTCTCTTTTTATTACTTTTTGGATGCAATTCATCATCCGATGCGATTCCCAAAGCGGACAAGGTGAGTTTTACTATTTTTCATTCCAATGATATTATTGGCTATCTCAAACCTTGTGGCTGAAAGAGCGCACGCTACGGCGGGTTAGCTCGGAGAGCGACTTTTTTAAAAGAAAATACTCAAAAATCTGATTTTAATATTATACTCGATGCCGGCGGCTTTAGCAGGGGAATTGGCGGCGTCAGCAAGTTAAACACAGAGTACCTCATTCAGGGGCTTGATGAGCTTCACTATTCAGTGATTAATTTGGGATTGAGGGATTTTATTAATGGCGGTGAGTTCCTTAAAAAGCTGCAGAAGAAGAAAAAGTTTCAGTTTTTGGCCGGAAACGTTTTCTACAAGGATACGAACAAACCCTTTGCAAAACCGTTTGTTATCAGAAAAATTAAAGCGCATAAAATAGAGGGAAAAAAATTACCCTTCAATTCTTTAAAAGTCGGCATTATTGGTTTATGTGATGAACGTTCGATCTTGTTTGGCGATAACGTTGCAGAGCCCAAACTTGAGAGCAAAGCGCCCGTACCCATCGCCAGGGAACTAGTCGAAAAAGTCAGAAAAAAAGCCGATATCGTCGTTTTGCTCTATCATGGAAGATACAGCCAGCTGCGACCTATTATTGAGAAGGTAAAAGGAATCGACGTCGTTGTTGTTGGCGGAGAATATTATAGGGTTGATAAAACTGAAAGCACGAATCCCATTATCGTCACGACACCGAGCATGGGAAAATATGTTGGTGTATTGACTTTGCAGTTGGACGATAAAAAAAATATTATTTCGAGTCACAAAGAGCGTTTGCCGCTCAAAGAAAGTATTGCTCAAGACGCAATCCTTGTTAAACTGGTTGCAGATTATGAAAAAGCTGCGCAAGAACTGCGGAAAGAGCAACACGCCAGGATGAAAAAATCAAATTAAAATTAAAAAGCAGATGATCTGAATGAAACGCTATGGGTTTACCATAGCGTTTTTTTTAATGATATGAAACGATTAAAACAAAAATATTTTATCGAAAGTGATGATGCGCTGATGTTGAATGAAAAGCTGGTCGGCGCAAAAGCGCAGCGACTGGCTTTTCTTTTGCGAAAGAATTTTCCGGTTCCTGATTTCTTCGTTATTCCGGCAACAGCGGCATCCAAAATATTCAGCAGCCAAAAAGTTGCTGAAAGAATAAAAAGCAAAATTGCCGAATATGTTGAAAAAAAGAACTGGAAGAACTGCGACTTTGCTGTTCGTTCATCATCCCCGAATGAAGACATGCTTTTGTTTTCGGCTGCCGGACAGTTCAAGAGTTTTTTGCATCGCCGAGGTGTGAACGAAATTTTGGAAGCAGTGAAACTTTGCACGAAATCTGCACGTGCGTCCAACGTAAAGACATATTTGAATCGGTTTGGGGATTTTAATGCGCCTTTGCAAATGGCAGTCATTATTCAAAAAATGCTCCAACCGGAAATAGCAGGTGTCATATTTACAATAAATCCGTTAACAAATAATTCTGAATCTTTGCTTCTTGAGATTATTGAGGGAAGTGGGGAAAAACTGGTTTCCGGCGATGCTGAACCGATGAGATTCAAAGTCGATCGCTCTACGAAACAGCTTTCCCCGCTGGCAGGAAGTCGATCAAATGGGGGATTTCCTGCAAAATATGGAAAATTGATCGATCAATTGATTACCCGGGCGTTGGAAATCGAGAACCGTTTTGGTGAAGCGCAGGATATTGAATGGGCGATTTCCCGCAA
>JAACEJ010000393.1 GCA_011682565.1 Actinomycetota bacterium
TTTACAAAAAGATATTGCTGCCTGGATTAAAGAAAAAACGTATTGGAAGCCGAATGTCCTCGGGCAGGTAAAAAGCTGGCTCGACGGCGGTCTGGCTGACCGCGCCGTAACCCGCGACCTCTCATGGGGCGTACCCGTTCCCCTTGAGGAAGCAAAGGGCAAAGTCCTGTACGTGTGGTTCGATGCACCCATCGGCTATATTTCCGCCACCAAGGAATGGGCGGTGGAAAAGGACGAACCGGATTTATGGAAAACCTACTGGCAGGATGAGGAGACACAACTCATCCACTTTATCGGCAAGGATAATATTGTTTTTCATTGCATTATGTTTCCGGCGATTCTCCAAGTTCATGGCGATTATGTTTTGCCCGATAACGTTCCGGCAAACGAATTTTTAAACCTTGAAGGAAACAAGCTGAGCACCAGTAAAAATTATGCGGTGTGGCTTGAAGACTATCTGGAAAAATTTCCGGTTGATCCGCTGCGCTATTATCTGGCCATTAACGCACCGGAAAGCAGAGATGCCGACTTTACCTGGCAGGAATACCAACAGCACAACAACAGCGAACTGGCCGACATTCTTGGGAATTTCATCAACCGCACGCTCACATTTGCCGTAAATAATTTCGAGGGAAAAGTGCCGCAAGCCGGGGATTTGGACGAACTGGACAACTGGATGCTGAACATCCTGAAAACAGCACCGGCGCGGATAGGCAAGGAATTGGAAAACTTTCAGGTGAGAAAAGCGGTAACGGCTTTTATGGATGTAGCACGGGCGAGCAACAAATATTTCAACGATCAGGAACCATGGCGCACATTGAAGGAAAATAAAAGCAAATGCGCAACAACAATTCATATTTGTATGCAGGCATGCCGGACATTGGCGGTGCTCATGGAACCTATTTTGCCATTTTCTGCGGAAAAATTGTGGCGTATTCTGGGAAACGAAGGATCGGTGCATGACCAGGCCTGGGACGAGATCAGCTCCTCCGGCCTGACCGCGGGACATAAGCTGGGAAAGGTGGAAATTCTTTTTCAAAAAATGGATAAAAAAATGATCCGCCCCGAAATTGATCGCTTGCGAAAAATATCGGAAGCATTAAAATCACAAGGGGGGAAAATGCAAGAGGAAATAAGCAAAATATCTTTTGACGAGTTTTCCAGGCTGGATTTGCGCGTCGCCCGGGTTCTACATGCCGAAAAAGTGGAAAAAGCGGACAAGCTGCTTAAACTGGACATCGATCTGGGAGATGAAAAGAGAACGATTGTCGCCGGCATTGCGCAACACTATTCACCCGAAGAAATGATCGACCGCAAGATTATTATTGTTGCAAATCTGGAGCCTGCTAAAATCCGCGGCATCGAATCCAACGGCATGCTGCTGGCGGCGGAAGATGACGACGGTCATCTAAGCACACTGACGGTTACGGATGAGATTCACGTCGGAGCCAAAGTCAAATGACCCCCTTTTTAATCGACAGCCACACGCATCTTGATTTTCGCCAGTTTAATGCGGATCGCGAGGATGTAATTTATCGTGCCAAAGAAGCCAACGTAAAGGCCATGATCACCATTGGCACCGATCCGGCAACATCGAAAGAAGCAATCAAAATCGCAGAAAAGCACACAAATATTTTCGCGGCCATCGGCGTCCATCCCCACGATGCGGCGGAGGCAAGTAAAAACGACATCCTGGAATTGAAAGAACTTTTGCAGCACGACAAAGTGGTTGCCATTGGTGAAGTTGGTCTGGATTTCTATCGCAACATATCCGCTCCCGATGTGCAGCGGAAGATGCTGCGCATGTTCCTGGACTGGTCACAAGAAAACGGACTACCCCTCATCGTCCATACCCGCGAAGCTGACGAGGAAATCCTGACGGTCATTCGCGAGCACGGCAAAAACGGCTGGCAGGGTGTCTTTCACTGCTTTGCCGGTGACCAATACATGGCTGATCAAGTGCTCGAAATGGGTTTTCATATTTCCTTTACCGGAAATATTACTTTTAAAAATTATCGCAGGACAGATGTTGTAAATCATGTTCCTCTGGAAAAGCTTTTAGTTGAAACGGATTGCCCCTTTTTAACTCCTGTTCCACACCGTGGTAAACGGAACGAACCGGCTTTTGTTCATTTCGTGGCACAGAAAATCGCTGAAATAAAAGGTGTACCCGTGAATGAAGTAGCGCGTATCACCACGGCAAACGCTGTCAATTTATTCGCCATGAACATTGAAGATGAGGAGTAATGCAACAAGCCGGGATAAGAGCGAAACAAAGCCTCGGACAAAATTTCCTTGTCGATCAGAATATTGCAAAAAATATTGTCAGGGCGTTTGGACCGTCAAAGGATGACCGGGTCATCGAGATAGGCCCCGGCTTTGGCATTTTGACGGTGCATTTGCAACCGCAGGTTAAAAAGCTCATCGCCGTTGAAATTGATAAAAGGTTATACGAAAACATCCAAAATCAATTTGCTCATGCGGATAACTTTGACCTTGTTCAGGGTGATTTCTTAAAACAGGATATATTTGCGTTCGAACCGGGCTTTCGCATTCGCCTCATCGGGAATATACCCTATAACATTACAAGCCCGATTTTTTTTAAAGCCATAGAGGCGTACGAAAAGATCATCGACCTGACATTGCTCATTCAAAAAGAAGTGGCACAGCGTGTGGTGGCGCCCCATGGTTGTAAAGATTATGGAATACTGTCCGTTTTCAGCCAGCTTTATGCCGATGTCAAAATACTTTTAACTGTGCCGGGAACAGTTTTCCGGCCTCGCCCAAAAGTAGAATCTGCACTTGTTCGCTGGACTTTCACTCGGGAACGGATCAAACAAGTCCGGGATGTGAATTTATTGCGAAAGATCGTTAAGCAAGCTTTTGGTCAGCGTCGTAAAATGTTGCGCAATTCATTAAAAGATTATCTTTCTACAGAACGAAAAGTGACCATAAAAGAAACCCAAAGACCGGAACAACTCACAGTGGCAGACTGGATTAAACTAACGAATGAACTATCGACTTGACATGGATATACAGGATCGAAAAGAAATTATAGACAATATCAGCTTTTTAGCACAAAAGCAGGATATCCCCAAATTAAAAAACATCATCATAGATATCCACCCTGCAGACCTGGCTGATATTATGCGTGAACTCGATGACACTGAACGGGACCTACTCTTTAGTCTTTTGGATACTGAAACGGCATCCGATGTTGTGGTGGAGTTGGATGAAGTTACGCGCGATCATCTCATTCAGGATATGGAAGAAAAACGACTCACGGAAATCGTGGATGAGATGGACTCCAACGATGCAACCGATGTTGTTGCCGACCTGCCGGACGAACTGGCACAAAAAGTTCTTTCTCAAATCGACAGCAAAGACCGCGCAGAAGTCGAAAAGCTCATTGTCCACGACGAAGAAACGGCCGGCGGTATCATGGCCATGGAATTCGTCGCAGTGCAGGAGGACCAGACGGTCGATGATGCCATTCAGGAAATCCGGCAAAAGGCGCAGGAAGTTGAGGATGTATATAATGTTTATGCCATTGATCGCAACGGCAAACTGGTTGGCGTCGTCTCGTTGAAAAAGCTTTTGCTGAGCAATCCCCGCATGCACATTAAAGACATCATGGAAAGAGATGTCATCTCTGTAACCGTGGAAGAGGATCAGGAACATGTTGCTAATATTGTAAGGAAATACGATCTGGTCTCCGTCCCTGTTGTCGACAATCAGAACCGCCTTGTCGGTCGAATCACAGTGGATGACATTGTGGATGTGTTGCAGGAAGAGGCGACGGAGGATTTGCAGCGCATGGCCGGTATTGCCGATGAAGAAGTACTTCAGGAAACCTCAGCACTGCGCATTTCAAGGTTTCGGCTTCCCTGGCTTTTGGTTGCGTTTGTGGGCGAAAACATTTCTGCGTTGGTCATGTACCATTTCCAGGCCACAATCAATCAAATACTGGCAATGGCCTTTTTCATTCCGCTGATCATGGCAATGGGCGGAAATTCCGGCAGTCAATCGGCGATGATTGTTGTCCGCAGTATCGCACTTGCCGAAGGCGGAACCTCAAATACGTTGGAAAGGATTTTGCGCGAGCTTCGCGTGGCATTGCTAAATGGAATTGTAATCGGTCTCCTTCTTTTTGGGATAACCCAGTTCTGGATGAAAGATCCGTTTTTCGGCCTGCTCATTGCTTTTGCACTGCTTTTTGTCATTGTTAATGCTGCTATCCTCGGTTCGCTCGTGCCATATATTCTTAACAGACTTCATTTCGATCCGGCCATTGCAACCGGGCCCTTTATCTCCACGGCAAATGACGTTCTGGGACTGTTTATTTATCTCGGTCTGGCCACCATTTACATGAATTGGGTGCACTAACTTTTATGTCGATCAAAGAAACAGAAGCGATCGTGCTCCACAGCCG
>JAACEJ010000394.1 GCA_011682565.1 Actinomycetota bacterium
GAGAATAAAAACCGGAATTGCAACAGCAGGAAGAATGCATGCCTGAAAGGCCTGAGAAAAAACCATCAAAGCGGGCGGGCGCTGTTTCATAAACAACATGCCAAAGCTGAACAAAATGCCGATAAACCCAAGAATACGAAACAGCGGAGAATGAATATCACGCGGTCTTCCTGTATAATCACTGACAAGCCATGGCGCAATAAGAACGATAGGAAAAACCGTGGAAATACCGGCACCGGTAACGCCGAGGATGAGGATAAATGCGGCGATCTTGCCGCCAATGGGTTCGAACAAACTGATCATCTCCACCGTATTTTCAAGTTTGAGTCCCATAACGTGAAGCGTTCCGGCGGAAACCGCCATGATGATGCCGCTTAAAAACAGCATCATAAACGCAGAAACAAAAGCATCCCTTTTTTCATCTTTAAGATTGTTAATCGTCCACCCTTTTTCCGTAACAATAGTACTGCGGATAATGAAAACTGCGGCAGAACATGTCGTTCCGGCCATAGCAGCAATCAAACCGAAAGCGCCGGGCTGCTTTGGGATGCTCGGCACCAATCCGCTGACAATTGCCGAAAAACTCGGTTTGACCATAAAAAACACGACAACGAAACAAACCCCCATTAAAATGACAAATGCCGTGAGAATTTTTTCAAATACCTGATAACGGCCATACCACAGCAACGCATACAACCCGATGACCAGGACAAGAATGATCCACACATTAGCGATTCCTGTGCCGCCGAATGTCAATCGTGAGCCCTCTTTCAGGAGATCGGAGACAATGCCCATAATTCCCATCAATGACAGCAGTTCGCCGATGATTAATGCAGCCATAATGTACAAAGCCAGCAATTTGCCGCTTTTAAACTCTGTCTTGATGTTACGCAGCGCCGTTTTTCCACTGACCAAAGTTAATTGGCCATAAGCAACCATAAGCACAAAAGTAAAAATACAGGATAAAACAAGCGTCCAGAAGAGGGACATGCCGTACTCCGCCCCGGCCTTTGCCATTGTCGTAACGCTTCCGGTGCCGATATTATAGCCGATTAAAAATAAACCCGGTCCAACAGCGCTTAGGGCTATGGCAATTTTTTTGATGGTTTTGTTCTGCACAGATCGGTTCCTTTCATACTATCCGCTGCTATCAAATCGATTTACAGCTACTACTGCTGTCATTGCGAGCGGAACGGAGTGGAGTGGAGCGATCTCCTGCTTGACAGGCAGTTATGAGATTGCTTCGTCGTTCGTTCCTCACTCCTCGCAATGACACGTTATGTGGGAATTGCTCTTCTAATCCAGTATTTTGTCACACACGCTATCCAAAACCTGCAAGCCTTCTTCCAGGGCATCCTGCGGAGTAATCAGCGGCGGAGAAATTTTGATACACTGCCCTGCTGTGCCCACCGGCGCAAACATGAGCAGTCCCCGGCGGAAACATTGCTCATTGATCTTGAGCGCTGTTTCTGAATCCGGTTCTTCTGTAGCGGATTTTACAATTTGCATTCCGGCAACCATCCCTTTGCCGAGCACAGCGCCAATCTGCGCCGGATGCTTTTCCTGAATTTTGAACAATGGTTTCAGCAAAACGTTTTCCATTTCGGCGGCATGTTCCAGCATCTTTTCCTCTTTCATTACCCGAAGATTGGCCAGAGCCGCAGCCACGGGCAAGGGACTTCCCGAATGCGTGGACGTCATGCTGCCGGGCTTGTACAAATCCATAACATCGTTGCGGCCAATAACGGCGGCAATGGGCAGTGAGGACGAAATCCCCTTACCGCAGGCAATCATATCGGGCGTAATGCCGTAATGCTCGAATGCAAACCATTTTCCGGTGCGTCCAAATCCTGCCTGCACTTCATCGGCAATAAGCAGGGCGTCATTCTCACGACAAAAGGCCTCCAGCTTTTTCGCATAATCGACGGGCATAAAGAACGGACCCACACCCTGAAAACTTTCGGTAATGACGCCGGCAATATTCTCGGGCTTTATTCCTTTTTCATCGAGTGTTTTCAAAAACAAATCAAAGCCGGTGTCCTTGTTTAAAAAACCATCGGGAAAGGGAACATTGACAAATCCGGGGTCCAGGTTGATAATCCATTCTTTTAACCTCGGCATGCCGCCGGCCATTTGCGCGGCCAGGGTTCGTCCGTGAAAGGCATTATTAAAACTGACGATAACATGTTTTTCCCGCCCACCTTTTTGCACGCCGTAGGTACGTGCCAGCTTTATGGCGTTTTCACAAGCTTCGGAACCGGTAGAAAGCAGAAACACTTTATCCAACCCGTGGGGAGCAATCGAAGCGAGCAGTTCCACCAGTTCGGCGCGTTTTTCATGATAGAAAACATAGGTTGCCAAACGTTTACTCGACAGCTCTTCGGAAACAGCCTCAACAATGGCAGGATGCGCATGGCCGGCATTGGTGATCAAGACACCCGAAGACCAGTCCAGCCACATATTCCCCCATTTATCATAAACCTGAAATCCTTCCGCGCGGTCGATGATGAGCGGCGGCTGCCCCAGCATGGACTGGGGTTCATATTTTTCCAGCTTTTCAAGAATCGGGATGGATTCCGGAACAGGCAAAGACGTTTTGATGCGTCGATATTTGCTTTCGATATTTTCTGTTTCTTGTGGCGTTCGATGATAGACTGCCATTGCAATCTCCTTTTGCTAAATAATGTTAGTTTCAATTTTTTGAACAAGGGGATGCATCCCTTTGTTCAGAAATGTACATGCGGATTTTCTCCGTATTCGATCACAACATCCCTCCCGTCATTCAGGATAGACATTCTCCCCGCCTCGATGACGAGTTCGTTAAACGAACTATTGGCCGGGGTGGCAATAATACCTTCGCCATCAATAGTTTTGATCATCTCTTGCCTTTTTTCGAGATCATCGCCTCCGTAATTCTCAACCCGTCCGATGGCGTTAACAATGGCTTCGATGCTGCGATAACCATAACCGACAGGAGTCAGGCCATCTCCCCCACGCTCGATCAACTTAAAATAATCCGGGCTGGGTTCGTTGTAAAAAGATTCTCCAGGATCATTGCCTTTTCTGATATAAGAATGTTTTATCCCGCGATATTGATCGTCGTGAAAGAGCAGGCCGCCGTCTTTTTCGCCCTGCGTAAAGAGCCAGATACCCTGAGAATTGCCGCCGGGCCCGACATTGGGATAACCCATGCCGTTAATAACCGTCAGACAAGCGCCGTTCTCCCAGATAACGCGACCGGTCGTCCACAGGTAGCCCTTGTTGCCGTTGGGATAAGTTTCTACACTTCCATACACAGAAACGCGCGCAGGCAGCAGGCCGGTTATCATGTGCACCTGATCAACATAATGACAACCGATATAAGTAAACATGTCCGAATTTTCCGTTGTGCACCAGTTCTGAAAATTGGAATCCCGATAATACCAGGGTTCGATAAGGGTTGCCATACCAACGCGAAATTCACCGAAATCCCCTGCACGGTATTTCATTCGGGCCATACCCACACGGTCATCAAAACGCTTGTGATATTCCACGCCCACAAACAGCCCGCGCTCAAAAGCCAGCCTCTCAATCTCGTGCGCCTGGTTATAATTTAAAGTAAGCGGTTTGACGCTGAGAATGTGTTGATCATGTTCAAGCGCATAGAGGACGCTGTTGTAATGCATTTGATCCGGCAGGGCAATCATGACGATATTGCGCGGCTTCATGGATGATACGACCTCTTGGTAAAGATCAGGAAAATTTTCTTTAGCGGAAACCTGATGAAAATCAGGGTACGGTTTGAAAGTTTGGCCGGGGAAAGCCCGGTGCAGCGTTTCATTTTTTACAATTTTTTCCAGGGGCGGCGCATTCAAAGCACAGATCGAAATATCATTGACTGTCCCCATCCTTTGCAATTGGTAGACAGAGGGCAGAATCTGCATTTCAGTAATCATGCCGCCGCCGACAATGGTCACGTCCATTTTAGTGTTCGTATTCATTGAAAATTCCTTTTGGGTATATTAATGATTACGATATTATAACGGGTCGGGTGAGAAACAATAGGTCATAACGATTCTGCCTTTTATCGACAAAAAAAGACAAAATGATTGTTTATAAAGCTTAGAAACAGCGCCAATGATTTAAAAGCCGAACAGTATTATCGAACAAACGATAAAAGTTCAACTTTTCCTAAATTAAAAAGATTTTGCATTTCACCAAGGGAAAAATACATGCAACACATTACTTATAGGTGGAAAACCTCAGAGGTTTCCAAAAACCTCTGAGGTTTAGGCTCTGACATCCACCAATAAGCAAAGTTTTACAAATACATCCATTTCCCACTTGCAAATTTGATAATAATATCGTAATGTTAAAAAATTTTTGAATTTGTAACTTTTCAAAACTGTTTTGCGTCTTAACAGCATTATGTATCAGAAGAATAAATGCGGGA
>JAACEJ010000395.1 GCA_011682565.1 Actinomycetota bacterium
TGAGAACATCAACGCAGCATCACGTCCCGGGCCCCAGCGAATAAAGTCCCGGCCGATTTTCAGACAAAATTTTTTATAGTGCGCCAGAACATAAGCCTGCTCGGAATAAGAAGCATAACCGCTTTGGGTTTTACCAAGATAGGAAGGCATTTCATCAAGTCTGTTATCCAGCACAAAAGTATCATAAACATGCAGCCACGGCATGACCCGCCTCCCCACTGTCCCCCTCTGCTTCCCCGCGTACTGATTCTTTATTTCATCATTCAAATATTCATTCCCCGATTGCAGCCACAATAACACATCTTGATTTTTATCCGGCATTTCCCGTAAAAAACGCCACATCCACTCTCCAAAATCCACTACTCTATTTTTATCGTCCAGTCGCCGGTATTTCCTATCCGTTTTCCGTTCTACGTTATCTGCTGCCGTCCCTCCGATCTCCTTCATCAACTCATTCACAGTATACGGTTTTTCAAGCGGCGACAAATTCCACAATACGCCTCTGTGCTGCAAATAGTCAACATAGTTATAAATCCACAGCGAAGGCCGTAGTGTTTGACTGTGTAAAACAAGAGGAAAAAGCAAAACAACAAAAATAAAACACTTTATCTTTTTCATACCCACCGATTTTTAATCAACATTCAACATTTTTTCATTCCCCTCACAACACTCATCGTAATTATTAGAAAAAAGTACATGCCATGCACAATACGATCAATTTGAAGTGATAACAAATATAGCACCAACCCAGCTTTAAAGACAATAAGAAAAATTAACAAAGTGATTTGCGAATATAATGCAATACGTCTGTCAATTTTGTTTCTTTTGACGCAATAACTTCTGAGCCGATATGACGGTGATGAGGGTGGGTTTTAATTTCTGAATGGTGAGGAGCATTATCCCATCCCATAATTATTGAATGATCCGTTCGCATCCAATAATAGCTGTAGGCAATCAAATTCTTTTCTTTTCGAACTTCCCTGATATACAATAATGACGAATCTGCCAGTACTAGCTTTCCTTTTAATACGGAAACGTGTTCTTTTTCATAATACTCAACTTCCAGGACATCATGAACAATATCAGAAAATTCATTTAAATCTACAAAATCCATCATTCGGTTAACAATTGTTGGAATCTTTCAATGAATTTGCTTATTTCCTTATCCGATTCATCTAGATATGTCCACTCAATCCAATCGTCATGAACCGCCTGCGAATCCCCCATAGTTTTTTGAAATTCTTTATAACTACAATTATATTTTTTTTCATACTGTTTAATTCTTTTCTCTACCTTACGTTTTTCCTTCATTTTTAAACTCAATTTTTTTTGAGTCACGAAATTTAATGCCTCAAGATAAAGGCTATCATCGGCATCATTTAAAATTTCGCTATATCGATCAGGAATTTTCAATGTTATAGATGTCATAGCGATATATCCTTAAATATTTTTTAACGACTAATTGACTCTGAAAATATATATAGAAAGCATATTACGTGCAACAAAAATATCAACATTCAACATTTTTTCACCCTTCAATCATAAATCACTATCCCCTCTTAACAAACCCAGCCAACAGAAAAAATCGAATTTGTCTCGCCGTTTTGGATATTTTCCGCCATTTTATTAATATCGTTCAAAAATTGCTCCTGTTCGAACATATATACCCATTTTACAGAATCAAGCAATTCAACGGGAATATTTTTCAGTAAAGTGGAAAGGACGGCAGAATCTATGGCCGAACTTTTTTGTTCGGCTTGCGCCACAATTTCGCGCCATTCAAAAGGGCTATTCTTTGCGATAATCCAGGCATCGACAAAATCGTGAATATCCCTTGCGCGGCAAAGCAACCAATGTGTTGGAAAGGATATTTTGCCAGCTATCCACTCGTCCGAGACGCGGATGATTTGTAAACCCGCCAAAATGCGGCATTTTGCTGTTTATAAAGGTTAACGCAAGCTCAATGCCGGCAACGCTCTTTAAAAACATCTGCGTCGTATTCTCGTACCGGTTCCTATTGACATGAGCAATAGAAAAATCACCGGCCGCGTCCGAATTTTCAAGCGCCTTGAAAACAATTTCCACCCACCTCTCGTATTCCGCATCGGCATCAACATAAAATGTATAAATTCCACATTTTGCGGAATATATTCAGGCCGTCCCTTTAAATGGACGGGTATCTGTAAATTGTCCAATATCTTAACTTCATGCCCCTTCACTAATAGGCTACAATATAACAGCCGATTTGAATAGGACGCGGAAACGAACAGAGGAATTAATTGGATCAGGCTTTGGAATAGCAGATGCCGCCCATGTTGCATTTGCCGAGGAAGCTATTAGTTTTTGTGAAAAGGAGAATCTGAAATGAATAAAGAACAATATATAACAGAAGAAGAGCTTGTTGAAAAAGCAACGTTGGTACTTTTAAAGGAATTAGGACCTTTGGAAACAAGTCGGTTTATCAACCTTCCTAAAAAATTGCGTGTAGAGTCGGTGAAACGCCATCAGAAATGGCAAAAAACAATAGACAAAAATAAATTCCTGGATGAAATTTTTGTCAGCAATAAAAATAATATTTGATAATAACCACCATTACACTCTCACTTCTGCCATTTGCGTCATCCCAACACTTGGGAGTTCATCCCTTACATTTACCCTTCGTTATCCAACAGTGGAAAAACACCAGCTTAAATTAGCCCCAAAACAACACTAAAGATAGACGCCATCTCATTGAATAAAACCGCGCCAATCTCGTTCCTTTTTCTTTTCCTCTCTTTCCGGTCTCTGGTTTTACGTCGTTTATTTCTTCATACAATATTGCTTTCATCATCCCTAACTCTCATGCATCCCGTCATCAGGCCTCTGTCATCCCATAAGCAGCATGCTTTTTCAACTATTAACCATCAATCATGAACAATAAACCGCAATCATTTCTTTCTATCCGTTCCTCTGTAAATAGCCGACATCTATTCTTGACCATCAACCATCAAAATCATCCCAATCTTTTCATAAAAACATCTCAATCTTTTTCAAAAACATCACAATGATTTAAATTGACTTTTTTGATCATGTTCTTGCTAAAATGACCCGCTGTATCCGCGCCTTCGCTGGCAAGAGTAAGGCGAAAGGAACCAAAATCTCCCAAACGTACAATACGGCCATTTAGCAAGTGATTCGGAATCACTTTTAAAAGCGATTCCAGAACCACCAGCGTATCGATACTGCTGACAGTAGAAATGTCTGCAATCTGATCGGCCAACTGACGCAGAGTGACTTCACCATCGCTTTTGGCAACGGCATAAAACTTTTTCGGCGCGGAAGCATCTCCGGGTTTGGGACGCTGCATGATGGAATACTTTGCCGGTATAACTAGCATCCTTCTTATGGATTAGTGTTTAGGGACATGAAATAAATAAATTGGATATATATATAGCTACAAACAACTTAAAATTGACCAAGTTATTTATTTCTCCATCCTCAGGCCTTAACTTTCTCTAAACTTCGTCCCACGAGTGCTTTCATGCTTTCCTCACATTGGGGCCAATCATGCAAGGTCGTCGGATCAAAGTCCGCTCCATTCGGCCAAACCAATGTGTGCGCTTCCGGATCTATCGTTACTTTACTAAAAAAGAATTCGTCTTCAAGAGCGCCATACAAAGCACCACGCAACACAGGTCGGAAGTTTATTGTCTGAACAGTGTCATCATCAAAGACGATTCGTAGTGTATGTGCCCCCACTATTTTAAAACTCATTACACGATAAATTGGATGCTCCATTATTAAACTCCTTATTGCAAGGGAGCTATCTTGCAAGGCAATCGTCCGGATTGCAATAACTCTCAATTTTCTCTCAACTCTCCATGATGCAGTTCGGCCCACGCTTCGACAAATCGCTTTTGCCGCACGGCTAAATCACCACCATCAATTCGATGGGATCAATGCTGTAGACGGCAGCAAAATTTTGATAATATACATGAAAATGCGGCCGATTGTGCGGCGCCAGGTTCGGCAAACATACGAATAATCAAACCAAAAAATCGTGAAATCTCCGGCAATTTATGTTTCCTATTGTTTTTAGCATTGCTTACAATAAAAAGTAAAAGAAATGAAGAATAAAATCAAGGCAATTTCTTCCGCCTCCGGTTTCCGTTCTCCGTTCTCCTGTTCCCCGTCTCCGTTTTTCCGTCATTAACCGCCATCAACCATCAACCGGCAACCGGCACCCTTTTTTATCAGCATTACACTAATCCAATTATTGCAACTCCGTCAAAATCTCAGAAAATGAAATTTTTATTAATATTCGCATACAAGCTCAGCATCATCTTTAGGTCATTCTCTTTTCTTCCCCTGATATTGCTTGTATTAGTGGTATTTTCTTGCTGAACAAAAAGGCGGGCGTAAAACCGACGATTGGGCATATATTGAACTGA
>JAACEJ010000025.1 GCA_011682565.1 Actinomycetota bacterium
CCGGTACTCCTCGTCGATATCGAAATCTTTGAACGAAAGTTTATAAGGCGGTGCTTCTATTTGAATATAACCACCGGCGCGAAAATCGACAGCTTCACCTTCCGGAAGCTCCAAAATAAGCTCTTTGATAAAAGTCGCAACATTTTTGTTGGATCGAACTGTACATTCCCATTTTTTAACTTCAAATATTTCCGGAGGAACTTGCAGTTTCATATCATCTTTGACGGCGACCTGGCAGGCAAGTCGATAACCTTCCCGAACCTCACCACGCGTCAATGTCGATTTTTCAGTAGCCAGAACACTTCCGCCGCCTTCTTTGACGATCACTTTACATTCACCGCAGGTGCCCTGACCGCCACATGCCGAAGGAAGATAAATACTCTGATCCCCGAGAGCAATAAGCAGTTTTCCGCCTAACGGCAGATCATACGTGTGTTCGGGATCATCATTGATTACAATTTTAGCATGTCCACTGGTAACGAGCTTGGACTTGGCGAACAAAATAATTACAACCAGCACAAGAACAATCAGCGTAAACATAAAAACGCCGATGAGTATGAGGTTCAATCCTTGCATTGAAAAAATCCTTTACAATTGAATTCCAGAAAACACCATGAATGCGATTGCCATTAATCCGACTGTTATAAATGTGATCCCAAGTCCCCTGAGACCGGGCGGGACGTTACTGTACTTCATTTTCTCACGAATTCCGGCGAGCGCGATGACTGCAATCGCAAAGCCCAATCCGGAACCAACGCCGTAAACGAGACTTTCAGGAAACGTATAATCTCTTTCAACCATAAAGAGAGAACCGCCAAGGATAGCACAGTTGACAGTAATCAGAGGAAGGAAAATTCCTAAAGCATTATAAAGTGAAGGAACATACTTGTCGAGCGCCATTTCCAAAATTTGTACCATTGCTGCGATAACGCCGATATAGGTAATCAAACCCAGAAATGTTAAATCAAGGTCCGGCAAGCCCGCCCAACTCAACGCCCCTTTGACGAGAACATAATGGTAGATCAAATTATTCACAGGAACGGTGATTGCCTGGACAACAACAACAGCTATTCCCAGACCAATAGCTGTCTCTACCCTTTTGGACATTGCAACAAAAGTACACATCCCCAGGAAAAAGGCGAGGGCCATATTTTCAATAAATATAGACTTTATAAACAAACTGAGATAATGTTCAAACATATTTTACTCCTCCTCTACCTGCTCTGGTTTCCAGGTTCTGATAGCCCAAATCAATAATCCAATGAGAAAAAATGCACTCGGGGGCAGAAGAAACAGACCGTTGGGCACATACCATCCACCGGCAGTATTTACGGGAAAGACCGTCATGCCGAGCAGTTTGCCGGAACCAAATAATTCTCTGACAAATCCAACAGCCAGCAGAACAAAACTGTATCCCAGGCCGTTACCAATTCCATCCATAAAACTCAATAAAGGCGGGTTTTTAAGAGCAAATGCTTCGGCACGTCCCATAACAATACAATTTGTAATGATCAAGCCAACATAAACGGATAACTGTTTGCTGATATCAAATGCAAACGCCTTGATGATTTGGTCTGCGATAATTACGAGGGAAGCAATGATCGTCATTTCAACGAGAATTCTTATGCTGCTGGCAACGTAATTACGGACAATGCTCACAGCAAAATTAGAAAATGCAACCACAAAAGTAACCGCCAAAGCCATCACGATGGAGGTTTCCAGTTTTGAAGTTACAGCAAGCGCCGAACAAATTCCCAATATCTGGTACATGATCGGGTTGTCATTAAAAATAGGATCTAATATAACTTTTTTATAACTATTCATTTTACCCTTCCTCCCTTAGTTTTGTCAGAAAGGAATTATAACCATCAGCACCCAGCCAGAATCTGACCAGATTATTCACACCTCGAGTGGTAAGGGTTGCACCGGACAAACCATCCACCTCACTATTGGCTTTTGGACTTGATTCATCCACTTTGCCTTTGATGACCTCGATGATTAGCCTGCCATTTTTGTCATAGGCTTGTTTGCCTTTCCAGAGTGCTTTCCAGCGCGGATTGTCAACTTCACCGCCAAGCCCGGGCGTTTCACCTTGCTCGTAGAATGTAAATCCTTCGACGGTTCTCAAATCTTTACCCAGGGCAATAAGACCATACATGGTCGACCAAAGCCCTTTACCATAAACCAAAAGAATGACTTTTTGAATATGACCGTCTTTCTTTACTTCATAGACAGGCATATATTTCGGCATTCTTTTGATTTTGGCAATATCTTCCTTTGCCGGAATCGCTTGCCCGTATTTCGGGTCGTTTGCCATCGTTTTAATATCAAATGCATCCGGATTCAACTTGTCCGTGTATTTATCTTTTGGAACAGTTTCGCCGGTTGCCAGATTGATAATATACGTCTGCACTTTTTCTTTGAATGTTTCTTCGACGTTAGATTTATCCGTCAAAAGATCGCCTGCAGCGAGAATATTTCTCAACTTTTCCACTTTTCTATTGGTTTCCTGTCTTCCATGCAGGGAAACCGCAGCAGTTGAAACAAGAATGGAGCAGACGAGGCAGACACCGAGAGCGACGATGAGGGTCCTGCTTGTACTTTCATGCGGCATCTCTCAACAGCCTCCTTTTAATATTTTTGTTGATATAAATTTTGTCGATTATCGGAGCAAAGACATTCATGAACAGGATTGAGAGCATCATTCCTTCAGGAAACGCCGGATTGACCACGCGAACAAGGACAACAAAAATTCCGATGAGCAATCCGTAAATGATCTTCCCCTGGTTCGTATAGGCCGCGGTAACCGGGTCGGTGGCCATAAACACTGCACCGAAGGCAAAACCGCCGAGGACGAGGTGCCACATGGGTGAAACCTGGAACATCGGGTTTGTAGAACTGCCGACGACGTTGAAAAAGAGCGACATGCCGATCATTCCGACAAGGATACTCAACATGATTCGCCATGAACCGATGCCGGTTGCTATGAGCACGAACGCACCAAAGAGGCAGGCAAGTGTCGATGTTTCGCCCATGGAACCGGGGACAATGCCAAGAAAGGCATCTTTCCAGGCAACAATGTGTGGCGTTGCCGATTCCGCCAGTTTCGCAAGCGGTGTCGCCCGACTCAGGCCGTCCACTGCAACCCAAACTTTATCGCCGGAAATTTCCGCCGGGTAAGCAAAAAAGAGAAAGGCACGCGCAACCAAAGCGGGATTAAGAATGTTCATCCCAACGCCGCCAAAAACTTCTTTTCCAATGACAACACCAAAGGAAATGCCGATCGCAACTTCCCACAAAGGAATGGTAGGTGGTAAAATGAGTGGAAAAAGAAGGCTGGTTACGAAAAAACCTTCATTAATTTCATGTTTTCGAACGACGGCAAATAAAACTTCCCAAAAACCGCCTGCCGCCAGTGTTACAATATAGACAGGGAGAAAGTATAGCGCACCGAAAATCATGTTTCCCAAAATACTATGCGGATTAAAACCAACGCCAAGCCATGAAATAGCCGCTGCCTGCCAGCCATGGCCTGCAGCTTCACCCAGCTTTGCGATAGCGAGATTTGCCTGCAGTCCGGTATTGTAAAACGCCATCAGTACCGCAGGAATAAGAGCGTAAATGACCGTCATCATCATCCGTTTAAGATCCAAAGCATCGCGGATGTGTGAAGGACCAGGCGTCACTTCCCCTGAAGAATAAAGAAGCGTATCTATCGCTTCAAACAGGGGAAAATATTTTTCAAACTTGCCCCCTTTGGAAAAGTGTTTTTCCTGCTTGTCAAGAAAGTTTCGTAAGAATTTCACTATCCTTCCTTTTCTATTATGGTTAAATTCCTTCGCAGCTCTGCGCCGTGGTCAATTTTAGAGGGACAAACGTACGTACAAAGGGCAAGGTCTTCTTCATCGAGTTCGAGGCAGCCGAGTTTTTCCGCCTCCTCGACGTCATCCACCGCCAGAGCACGTAAAAGAAAGGTCGGCAAAATGTCGAGAGGCATAACTTTTTCATAGCTGCCAATCGGTACGATAGCCCTTTTCCCTCCGTATAAAGCTGTATTGAAATTGAATTTTTTGTGAGGATTTTTAGAGGAAAGTAATACTTTTTTAACTGAATAGAGATTAACGCCGGGATCGAGCCACCCCAGGAATTCTCTTTTTCTTCCTTCCGGTAAAACGGAAACCTGCTGATGATAACGTCCCAGAAATGCCGTTTCGCCCGCAGCCTTGAATCCCGACAACACGGAGCCGGAAACAACACGATTATCACCGTCTTTTACTTCGCCTGCAATCAGGTCATCCAGAGATGCACCGATTCGCGTTTTTACCAGACGTGGATTTTTCACTGCCGGGCCTGCAAGTGAAACGATTCGATCTGCATTGATTTTCCCTGTTGTGAACAAAATACCAATAGTAACCACATCCTGTGCGCCGATCGTCCAAACCGTCTTGTTTCTGCCAACAGAATCGAGAAAATGAATGTGAGTGCCGACAAGACCTGCCGGGTGCGGGCCGGAGAATTCGTTCACCGAAAGAGATTTTAAATCAGCGGCCGGAATATTCGTCCCGGGCGCTTTGCAGAGGAATACAGTTCCATCTGTGAGTTTGGAGATGATTTTCAATCCATTTTCAAAGTGCTTTTCATTTCCCTCAAGAATTTTTTCTACAGATGGAGCAAGAGGGTTGGTGTCCATCGCCGTCACAAAAATGGAATGAGGAACGCTCTCAGGTTCCGCTACTTTGCTGAAAGGCCGGGCGCGCAGCAACGGCCACATTCCCGATTCAATCAATTCTTCTTTAATTGTATTGCGATCGAGTTCTTTTAGTTGATCTTTGCTGTAAGAAGTAAAAGTGATCTCATCATCGTCTTCCACTTCGATGACAATGGAAAGAAATTTTCGTTTTGCACCCCGATTGATTTCAACAACTTTTCCTGAACCCGGAGAGGTGAATTTTACACCGGGCATTTTTTTGTCCGTAAAGAGTAGTTGGCCCAGCTTGACTTGATCGCCAACCTGAACCATCATTGTCGGCTTCATGCCCACATAATCATCACCAAGAAGCGCAACTCTGTTAACGGACTGCCCCTGATCAACTTGTTGGACAGGCTCCCCGGCAATCGGCAGATTCAGCCCTTTCCTGATATTAATTGTTCCCATGCCTTCCTTTCCTGGTATTAAAGTGCTTTTTAAAATCTAAAAGCTTGACCATCACAAACGTCAAGTCAGGGTTCAATTTTGATAAAGAGATGATTCGCTATCTCTTAATTCTCAAATGCAGTTTACTGCTCTGGATTTTTTAAAAATAAATTGAATGTAATATAATACATTCTATTAAGAATCTCAAAGGTTTTTTTCGAGCATTGCCTTGCATCATTGAAAGCAATTCGCTATATTTTATTCATTCCAAAACAACACTACCGTTCCAATTGCATGGAGAATAAAATGAACCCGTCCGTTGCAGAACTTTTAGTTCATTCGGCAAAAAATACACCTGATACCTGATACTATTGCTGTTCGTTTTCAGGGGGAGAGTACAACGTACGCCGCATTGGATGCAGGCAGCAACAAAATTGCGCATAGTTTGATGAGCAAAGGCATTGGTCGCGGCGACCATGTTGCACTTTATTGTATCAATTCCCCTCATTTCATGATGTCGTATTTCGGAATTTTAAAAGCTGGTGCAACGGTTGTTCCCATCAACTTGCTGCTCCATCCGGAAGAAGTGCAATTTTTGTTAAACGACTCGGAAGTGAAAACGCTCATCTATCACCAGGTCACGGACAAAGCGGTTGCGGCGATAAAGTCCGGCCTGAAAACCGTAGAAAACCTTATTGCCATCGGGCAAACATCTCTTGAGGAGGCGGACTCTTTTGCCAGAATGATGGCTGAAGAGTCGGATGATGCCGTTCTCGTTCTGCCGGAAAAAGAAGATGCTCTTGCAGCAATTCTCTATACCGGAGGAACCACAGGCCTGCCGAAAGGTGCCATGCTGATGCACACAAATCTTTTGGCCAATGCCGCTTCTGTGGCGAAAGCTCTGAAACTGGAAGGCCATCAGGACAAGTTTCTTACGGTATTGCCGATGTTCCATTCTTTCGGCGCAACGGTTGGATTTTTGACACCCATCTCTCATAGTGCCACGGTAATTGCCGTGCCGCAGTTTGCGCCCGAAGCAACATGCAAAATTATCCAGGAAGAAAAAGCAACGGTTTTTATGGGTGTTCCTACCATGTACGCAATGATGACAAACATTCCGAATGAAAGTCGATACGATCTCAGTTCGCTGCGATATGGAATTAGCGGCGGTGCGGCGCTGCCTGTTTCCGTGCTTGAAAATTTTGAAGCCCGATATAATGTGCCCATTTATGAGGGATACGGTCCGACGGAATGATCACCCGTATTGACGGTGAACCCGGTCGGCGGAAAACGAAAAATCGGCTCCGTTGGTTTGCCGATTCTCGGCGTCGGTTTGAAAATTATGGATGATGAGGGTAAGGAATTACCCGTCGACACAGTTGGTGAAGTGTGCGCCAAAGGCGCTAATATCATGAAAGGCTATTTTAAACGTGAAGAAGAGAGTAAGAAATCATTTCACGGTGAGTGGTTCCGGACATTTGTCCCAATAAAAAAAGTGTTTACGACCGGGGTTTTCAAAATACACTTTCCACTAACCCACACCGTCCTGGCTCAGCCACGCCATGGGCCAGCGCCATTCTCTGCCATCATCGGTTCTGACAACAATTCTCACTGAATTGCGCCGCATCGTGCGCACGATGGTAACGAATTGCTCCGTATACTTTTGTGAGGGGTCGTAACTCACCATGAGTTTTGTCCCGGGTGCAAGGGCACGAAGTTTTTCAAAATGGTGCAGTTTTTTTTCAATGTATTTTTTCTTTTGACGCCTGTTCGTATTTAAAGCAATGCCGGTAAAAACATTTTCCCAATTGATCTGACCTTTAAGCCCGCCGGTTCGCACAAAATCCATGGGATTCAAAACAGCGGAAAAATTGATCGTCTTCTTTTTCTGCTTTTTCTTTTTCGTTGGTAATTTTTCGCTTTGCACTTTGAAGCCCAGAGTTGTCACCCTCTTCAAAGCCCATTTGTTCGCACCGTTTTCACCTTCACCCGGATGAAACCCCAAATGAAATCGCCGATAATGATGCAGCTCGTGCGCAAACAGGTGTGCCAGATGATCATTGAAAGAAAAATATCGATGTTTCCATTTGTATTGATCTTGTTCCTGTATTGGATAAAGTGCGGTGTTACCGCGCAAATGCATGCGTATAAGCTTGAAATGGCGCGGTAAATCCCGCGGTGTAAAGAAACGCGAAAAAACACGCCATTTGCCGCGAACGGGTTTGAAATGCGCCGGAGTTAGCCATGATCTCACATAGGCCGTACCGCCGGTCCAGCGGCTGTTGTGCGTCAGGTACAGAGCAACGACCAGATCACTCGTATCCGTACCGTCAGCAACTTTTTGCAAAGTCGCCTCTATTTTATCTTTATGGAATTCAGGTCTTTTTGCACTCTCCGGAGGAGCAAATAAATAAAACTTCATAATCTTATCAGCGAATCGTTCTTCCGAATGGTGCGAGCGCCAAAGTCGCCAGTTTTGCATGTTGTTTGGCAAAGGGAATGCCGATGATCGTTAAGGCAAAAAAGACGGCCAGAATCAAATGTGTGGCGCAAATCCACAGGCCACCGATAAAAAACCAGATGACATTGAAAAGCGTGGTCAAAAACCCCGATGATGTCGATTCGGTAACGATTTCGCGTCCAAAGGGTAGCAAAGCCAATATGGCCAGTTTAAAACTTTGGATACCAAAGGGAATCCCGATGATGGTTAAGCACAAAGCAATTCCCCCGAGAATATATTCCGCGGAAATGAGAATTCCGCCTAAAAGAATCCATAAAACATTGCCGAGAAGACTCATAAGATTATTCCTTTTGAGTGAATTTTTGGACATCAATCGACAAACCCGGGTTTTGCCGATCCCTGAGAATAATTTGGAAAGCGGAAAAGCTGCTAATATGATTATGCAAATACCTCAGCTAAAATTTAAAACATGCAATCCATGAAGAACATATATTCCATTTACATCACCCACGGTTCCCGCATGGGCTGATGAATGTAGCGGTTGGCTTCCTCATCATTTTTAAACACCTGTTTATCAGGATCATAATAAAGCTTCCGGTTCAGTCGCACAGCGAGTTTTGCCAGATTCACCAGTGTGCAGGAGCGATGACCGTTTTCCTCATTTAATGCAAATTTTTGCCGCGTGCGTACCGCTTCATCAAAGTCCGTGATCTGCGGTTCAGGATCGGGGAACGCGGCCAGTTTTTCCTCCAAATCGGGAATATCGGATTTAAAACCCGGGTATAGTTTTCCCAGTGGACCTTCGATGTAAGGAACGTTTTTGTCTTTCGCTTCTCCGTCAAGAATGATTTGACAGCCGTCGGCATATTTCATATAAATCTTGCGCCATCTACCACAAGCATCGGGATGCGTTTGTGGAGCATCGGCTTCGATCTCAACCGGACTGGTCTTGTCTTTGTCGAGAAAATATTGCACCGGATCGAGATAATGCTGCCCCATATCACCTAGTCCGCCGCCGTCATAATCCCAGTAGCCGCGAAACTTGACGTGCACCCGAAGATGGTTGTACGGTTTGTAGGGTGCAGGACCAAGCCAGAAATTATAATCCAGCACCTCCGGTATCCATTCGGGAACCAGATTTTTCTTGCCGCTCCAGTAAAATTTCCAGGCAAAGCCGGTCGTTTCGCTAATCGTTACTTTCAGCGGCCATCCCAGCAATCCGCTTTGCACCAGTTTTTTTATGGGCTTTACTGTTGTGCCAAAATGATAAAAAGTACCGCGAAAACGGAACCAGGTATTAATGCGAAAAATAGTGCCGTTTCTGCGCACAGCCTCGACCAGCTTTTGGCCTTCGCCAATGGTTCGCGTCATCGGCTTTTCGCACCAGACATCTTTGCCTGCATCGGCAGCAGCCGCTGCAATTAAACCATGCCAGTGCGGCGGTGTAACAACATGAACGACATCGATGTCGGGTCGTGCGAGCACCTCGCGATAATCGTGGTAGCCTTTCACTTCTTTGTCCACTTTAGCGAGCGTACTGTCCAAATGGCCCTTGTCGACATCGCAGATTGCCAACAGTCGTTCACCGGGGTATCTCACGTGTCCCTGTCCCATTCCGCCGACGCCAATAACAGCTTTAGTTATTTCATCGCTCGGCGGCGTATAGCCGGTTCCGCCAAGAACACGGCGGGGGACGATGGAAAAGATACCGGCGGCGGCAATGGCGCTCTTAATAAAACGCCGTCTGTTCAGGTTTTCTTTTTCGCTCATTTTCAACTCCAGGAATGTTTGTGTTTTTGCTTTATTCTTTATTATGGATGAGTAGCTCGTAAAAAGTCCTCAAGTGTCATTGCGAGCGAAGCGAAGCAATCTAGATGTCGACTAACGTGCTGTTTTATAAAGACCGCTTCCCCGATAATTCGGGATAAACTATCGCTGCGCTCCTCGCGATGACATACTTTTCGACTTTTTACGAATGACTCTTCTATGGTGTGCTCCAAATTTGAATTGGAATTTTATGAAGGGCAAAAGTTTGCTCAAAAGTATAAGTATATTCATCGAAAAAATCAATAAACATTTTGGATGCGCAACCCGTGTAAAAAATAGTTATCAAACTGAAAATACTTTTCTTTTCCTTCTCCCATTTGCAGGTAAAAATCGTAACGCAAACTTTCACGTTTGCAAGTCAAACAGCATTGATGAACAGTTAGCAAAAAACTATTGGAAATTCCATTATAATTTATACGTTATGAAAGATAGAGACATGAAATCCGAGAGAACAATTCCTGCATTATTGCGTCTTTTTCAGAATAAAACCCAACCATAAAAATATTACAATGGAGGTTTAGCATGAAAAGAGCAGGCAGCCTTCTTGTTATGCTGGCGTTCGTGGCAGTCGCTTTTGCCGGTGATGCCAAAGTGAACCTTTCCGGGGAGTGGAATCTTAACAAAGATAAAAGCGATCAGCCGGCCGGACGTCGAAGAGGACGAAGAGGAGCAATGGCGGCAAGCAAGATAACGGTTACGCAAAACGATAACAATTAATCGAATCAACGATTCATGCACCACGGGGGGACAGAAGCAGGAAAATGTTTTATGACAAGGCAAACACCAAATAGATCAAGGTAAATCACAAAAAAGGAGATTCTTATGAGCACATCTGACTCTCAACTTTCACGCAGGGATTTTATCAAGAGCACGGCGGGCGCAGCGGCAACGGCAGCCATAACTGCGCCGATGTTTGTACCAAAAAATGTTTTTGGAGCGAATGATAGAATTCGCGTGGCTGTACTTGGCGTTCATGGCAGGGGCAGAAGCCACATCAAGGCGTACATGGAATTGGAAAACGTTCAGGTAACCACACTTTGTGATCCGGACAAAAATGTTCTGCGGGAACGAGCCGCACAGTTTAAAGAAACGTATGGCAAAAAGGTAAAAACAGTTCAGGATTTGCGCAAAGTTTTTGATGACAAAAAAATCGACGCCGTGAGTATTGCGACGCCGAACCATTGGCATTCACTTGCAACCGTCTGGGCCTGTCAGGCGGGAAAAGATGTTTATGTTGAAAAGCCGATGAGCCACAACGTTTGGGAAGGCCGAAAGGCCGTCGAAGCGGCGCGCAAATACAACCGCATCGTTCAGCACGGCACCCAGTCGCGCAGCAGCGAAGGCCGGGCCAAGGAAATTGCCGCAGTTCATTCGGAAAAATACGGCAAACTACTCGTCTCCAAAGGCTACTGCTGCAAGCCGCGCTGGAGCATCGGCTTTAAACCGTACAAAACGCCCCCGGCTTATCTCGACTTTAATCTTTGGCTGGGCCCTGCAAATCAGGAGCCGTATCACGAAAACCTGGTGCATTATAACTGGCACTGGTTCTGGCCCACGGGCAACGGCGATATCGGCAACCAAGGCGTTCATCAAATGGATCTTGCGCGCTGGGCAATTAAAGGTGCAACCCTCCCGACAAAAGTTTGGGGCATGGGCGGGCGTTACGGCTATCGTGATCAGGGAGAGACCGCAAATACCGAAATGACCGTTTGCAAGTACGGCGATGTCCTGCTTATTTTTGAAGTTCGCGGACTGGTTGGCAAAACGTCGAAAGAGCGACGGAAAGTGGGCAATGAGTATTTTACTACCGAAGGTATGATTGCCAACGGCAAGTTTTATCCTAAAAACAACGGCGCCCCGGAGCCCTTGCAAGACTTCGGCGGTACGGTAAATCCCGGAGGTAATTTCGGCAACTTTATCAATGCCGTCAGAAGCAGGAAACGGGAAGAATTGAATGCGGAAATTCTTGAAGGACATTATTCCAGCGCACTATGCCATCTCGGAAACATCTCGATGCGCATGGGCAAAGACGTTCCCTGGAGCAAAGATCCGCTGGAAAGATTGGAAAATGAAATTGCTTTTGATACCTTTCAGGCGCTCGAGAAAAATCTGGCGTGGGCGAATGGACTGAATCTGCACGATATGTCTTATCAATTGGGACCTGTGCTTGATTTCGATCCGCAAACTGAAAAGTTTATAAACAATGAAAGAGCCGACAGCTATTTGAGCCGGGTGTACCGAAAACCGTTTGTTGTGCCGGAAATGGTTTAACAGAAAAGGTATTCAACCTCGGACAAAGTGCTCTCCGGAGAAATCTTATACTTGTCATTGCGAGGAGTGAGGAACGAGCAACAGTTTATCCCGAGTTATCGGGAAAGCAATCTCATAACTGCCTGTAAAGCATGAGATTGCTTCACTCCACTCCGTTTCGCTCGCAATGACATGGTTAAAAAATATTGTTACAAACCAACCCTTACCCCCGATAAAAATGCTTAAATTCAAAACAGACCCACCACTTTTATAAAAAATATGTTGAGCTTTGTCGAAAACTTTAATATTTTGTTTCGAGGTTGTCGGTTGCACATGTCTGACAAACAGAAAGGAGAGTGGCACGGTGGCTTTCAAACTGAGGGATGTTTTCAAAGCCGTAGGGCCGGGCTTTATTATTGCAGCAGTTGTGCTTGGCCCGGGCAGTATAACAGTGGCTTCAAAAATTGGTTCGGTTTATGGTTACCAGTTGCTGTGGGTGATCGTCATTGCCGGCATTGGCATGGCAATGTTTACGACAATGTCTGCACGCTTTGGGGTCTCTCATGATGAATCCATTTTGCAATCCATTGCCGAGACCTATGGGCGATGGTTCGCGATCTTGATCGGGATTGCCGCCTTTCTTTCCGCAACCAGTTTCCAGTTTGGCAACAATCTTGGCATTGCCACGGCCATGAAGGCTTTAACCGGCATAAATGAATCGGTGTGGCCATTAATCTTCACACCCCTCGGTATCATCCTCGTTTTCTGGGCTAAAAACCTGTACAAGCTTCTTGAAAAACTGATCATGGTTTTAGTGGTGATTATGGTTCTGGCATTTCTCATTAATTTGTTTTTCGCCAGGCCAAATCTCATTGCCTTGCTCAAAGGATTTCTCCCATCGAGTACGCCAAAAGGTTCTTTTAATGAAATCGCCGCGCTCGTGGGAACAACTTTTGTTTTGCATGGCTGTTTATACCAATCTTACCTCGTTCAGGACAAAGGTTGGAAATTACCGGACATGAAAAGAGGCATGTGGGATACAATCACGGGAATCGTTATCCTTGGCAGCATAAGCATGCTGATTATCATGACCTCAGCAGCAGCTTTGCATCCGCGAAATATTGTTGTAACCAGCGCGGCGGATATGGCGCTGCAACTCGAAGCCCTTTTTGGCCAGTCCGCAAAATTTATCTTTAGTGCGGGTCTTTGGGCTGCTGCGTTTTCATCTCTGGTTGTAAACTCTATCATGGCCGGCGGCTTGCTTTCCGATGGACTAGGGCTGGGGCGGACAATGCAGGAAAAAGCTCCCAAGTTTTTCACCGCGCTGACAATGCTCATCGGCATGGTCATCGCTGTATTCTTCCGCGGCAATGTGGTTTATGCCCTGGTGCTGGCGCAGGCCTCGTCCTTGTTCGCAGTGCCGGCTATCGGTATCGGGCTCTTTTTGCTCTTAAATAATAAAAAAGTAATGGGGAAATTTAAAAATTCGTTATTGCAAAACATCATCGCCATTTTGGGGCTGATCCTCATCCTCATCATGGTTTATCGTATGTATAGCCGCTTAATTGGTTACCTGGCAAACCTATAATGAATTGTAATGCAGCATTTTTCAGCAAAATCTTACGGAGGTAATATAATGAAACTGAAATACGGACTCGTTTTAATTTTTGCTTTATATCTTTTAGCAGGCTGCGGTTCCGAATCTTCCAAATCACAAAAGGCGGGTGCTTTTGTCTCATTGTTTGACGGCAAAACACTGGATAACTGGATCGTTCCTACGGGAGATAACGGGCATTGGAAAGTAGTGGACGGCATTATCGACTATGACGGCAAAAGCG
>JAACEJ010000396.1 GCA_011682565.1 Actinomycetota bacterium
GAATGGAAAGCGTCCACAGATAATTGAAAAGCGGATTGTAAAGCTTGCGGTCAAACAAAATCGCATCCGTAACGAGGATAAGATCGGATTTCAGCGCTGTTCTAAAAACAGGCAAGCCGAAAATTTTGACGCTGAAATTCCATGGCAGCAGAGAAATCGGCTTTACATCAAATTCGCGGTATGATTCGGCTACAAATTTCGTATTAATCGTCGGAATGTAAAATTGCACATCCTTATAAAGCGTTGCCACATCCTGCAGTAAACAACCCAAAATGGCTGCATCACCGGCGTTTCGGCCGGAAAAATTTCCCAAAACTGTTATTTTTTTCATATTCCCATCGTATTTTTTAAATATCCGTTTCTAATATACCATTCAGCGGTTTTGCGAATGCCTTCTTCCATGCCGATTTGTGGTCGGAATCCAAGTTCTGTTTTTGCTTTGGTGATATCAAAAGCGCGGTCTTTGGTGAAAATATCAACGCGGCGGCGAAAAATAGGCGGCTGGATGCGCAGGGGGATACAAATTTTTTCGCACAAAAAGCCGGTCAAGTAAAGCGGCCAGACAGGCAAGTGCAGCCGCGGAGGAGCAACATCAAGTACATTGGCAACAATTTGCGCAAATTCCTCAAGTGTTGTATATTTTTCACCTGCGAGCAAATAAACCTGACCGATGGCAGCCTCTTTCTCGCCTGCAAGGCGAATTCCCTCAACCGTGTCGGTAACAAAAGTCAGATGGTAATAGACATTGCCTTTACCGAACATGATGAATTTTTTGTCCTGGATCATGCGGTATAATTTCAACATGCGCGTATCGCCGGGGCCGTAAATTCCGGTTGGACGAACAACGCTGACTGCAAGTCCTTTTTCTCTGGCGTAAAATGTCGCAATTTTTTCACCTTCGGCTTTGGATTCCTGGTAAACATCCCCCGGATGCCAGGGGGCATTCTCGTTTGCCGGCGGTTTTTCGATGTGTCCGTGCACGCCGCCGGTGCTACAATGCACAACCCGTTTGACGCCCTGGCGCAGCGCTGCATCCATCACATTTTCCGTACCGGTAACATTCACATCCCAATAAGCCGAATCCGGCAAATTGGCGGCGCGATAAAGGGCGGCAATGTGAAAAACAGTATCCATCCCATGCACCGCAGCGAGAACATCTTTTCTGTTTTGGATTTGCCCTTTAAAAATATCAACGTTCATTTTTTTCAGAGCATCGATATTGCTCGTTGGACGAACAAAAGCGCGAACCTCGTAGCCGTGGTCGAGAAGGTTTTGCACGAGGTAGCCGCCGGTAAATCCCGATGCACCTGTGACCAGTGCTTTCATTCTATTGCAAGCTCCATAGGTTAGTTCCTTGTATCAGATCAAGTGTGCAGCGTTTTTGCTGTGCTGCATACTCTCGGGGAATTATTTTTTTGCCAAAACCACAATGGCATGCCCGAAATTCTTGCGAATAAATTCCGGCAAAACATTATAAACGGGTACGAAAACATAATTATACAGACCTGCAAGAAATCCGCTTCGGGGGGACTTTGTCGCTCTGGTATAGTCCAGGAAAATATTTACGTCTTTAAAATCCTTGAATAGTTTGCGCAGGTCTTTTTTATTGTAAAGTCGCGTTATCGGCGCATCCTCGTGGGAAAATTCAAAATTAACTTTTGCAAATTTGGACAAGAAAATTTTCCATGAATATTTATAATAGAGCGTAATAACCGCCTCACCGCCGGGCCGCAACACCCGCAGCACCTCGCTAACCGCGCGTTCGGTACTTTGCGTTTGATGTAAAACGCCCAACGACGTCACCACATCAAAAGTATTATCTTCAAACGGCAGTTCCTCGGCATTACCCTGACGCAAATCGGCATGAATACCGTTATGCTCAAAGTTTTTCTCCGCCAGTTCCAGTGCGGCAGATGAAAGATCAATGCCAAAAACTTTCATACCGTTCATGGCCCAGGCAACCAGTTCCCAGCCTGCACCGCAGCCCACTTCAAGGACTTTGCCGTTGAGGTACCTGGCTGCTTCCGCATCGATCAGGCGGTAGCGGTGGGCATAGTTCTCTTTGATGAAATGGCTGACCGTTTCAAAAAACTCGGCTGAGCCAATGTCCCTGGGATCACCCGTCCAGAACTGTGTTGTGTTCACGTTGTCCGTCCAATACTTGCGCACCTCATCAATCGTTTTGGTGTCGCTTCCCTTCCAGAGATATGTTCCGATTGTGTCTGTCATGCTTGTTCCTCATTGATTATTTAAATGTAGTAAATTTTACCTGTCTGTTTTATTTCTAATTCCGAGATTTGCAGGGAGGCCGAAAACCGGATAAACTCGGTAAATAATTTCCCTGATCATGATGAGAATGCTTCTCATGCACCATTCATAATTTATTTTTCATTATTCACTTTTCATTTTTTATTGTCGTCGTCCGATAAATTTCCTCAACCTCCTGGATTTCCTTCTCAATCCTCAGGCGGCTCCACCCTAAAGGTTTTGCCATCAGGCCTGCACATGCTTCGAGCTCCTGCCGGGACGGCTGCCAGGCGGTGCCCAGTTCCGTACGGCGTAAAACGACATCGGACAGTTTCTGCGCCATTTCTTCCTCAACACTGTAAGCGATTTCTGCCTTTAAAATCGGTGTATTGGGAGAAAGCGTTTTCTTTAATAAAGGAGCGGATTCAGCAAACTGAAGCACTTGTTTATAGCCGTTGCCATAATTTTGCAAAAGATGGCGCAAGCTCTCTTTACCAACTCCGCCCACATCCGCACTTAATTCCTGCGAAATAAATTTTTCATAATCCTCAATTTCTCCGCCCCATATTTTGATCGAATCACTATGGGAGCGCGGCGCTTTTTGTGCCAATTTATTAAGAAGCAATTTCACTGCTTTCTCGGCAACATCCCGCGCCGTCGTATACTTTACGCTTACCACCGAAACCAGTCCGGGGATGCCTTCATTTTCATGATCGTAAATTCTGAAATGCTTCTCCAGTTGCACATCGCCGCTTTCGGGGTGAACTCCGGCCAGGGGCAGTAATCCGGCGTATTGAAAAGTAACATCCTCGCGACGAATGTCCGCACCGATGAGTGCACTGTTTACCTCGCGTAAAAACTTTTCAATTTCTTCTTCAGTAACTTTATACTTTTCGGCGTCACCGCTAAAAGGTGTGTGCGCTGTGCCGACGAGTGAGACATTGCGCCATGGGACAATAAAAAGCAGCCGCGAACCGCGACTAATCAGCGCATCTTTATCCTTATATTCGAACCTGCTCGGTGCACCGAACGCCGTTTCCTCGCTCAACCGCCGATTGACGACCAGGTTTATGGCCGTCGAATAAGGAATCTTTTTGCCGTTATATTTTCCGTTCAGGGTGCCCAGCAAATTGTTAATCCAGGGACCGGCCGTGTTGACAACGATTTTCGCACGAATTGGAAAGACGTCATCATTAATCACATCTCGTACCCGTGCACCCGAGACGCGACCATCCTCAAAAATGAATTGTTCCGCTTTGACATAATTGGCAGCCTGTACGCCTCGCTCCACCGCCGATCTGATGAAGGAAAGCACCAGCCGCTCCGAATTGGTCATGTGCGCGTCATACCATTGCGCACCGCCGGTGAGGTTGTTTTTGTCAATAAAAGGAACGATTTGCAGCAGTTCATTCTTTGAAAGAATACGCCCGGCCGGCAAATGTTTTTGCGGGTCTTTCAGGCGGTTTCTGTCCAGACTGATGATGTCGTTCATCAGCAAAGCGATGCGCATCACCTCCGGGCCTTTAATCGCATGGCCGTACGTCGGCATGACGCACGGAAGCGGGTGAACCAGGTGCGGCGCAATCTGCATGAGAATACGGCGCTCGCGGATAGATTCGCGCATACGGATAATATCCGCGTGCTGCAAATAGCGCAGACCGCCGTGAATGATTTTTAAACTGTTGGAAGACGTCCCGGAGGCGAAATCGCCTTTATCGATCAGCGCCACTGAAAGTCCACGCAGCACGGCTTCCCACGCCACGGTTGCCCCGTAAATACCGCCGCCGATGATGAGAACATCGAATTTTTCCTGTGATAATGTTTGAAGGTTTCGTTTCATAAATAAACTCTGACTTGATTAATTTGCAGATGAGACAGCCTGCTTCAATGATATTCAGAAATACACCATATAATCTTTAGCAAATTTTGATGATGTTGCGGATAAATGTCTTTTGTCCGGAAAAAATTATTGCAATTTTATTCCATATACAATATATTATTGCACACTATAATAGTGTACACGATTATATTTAAACGGAGGTGTTAATATGTTAAAAAATATCACACTAAGTGCCGATGATAATCTTATCCGCAAAGCACGGGAAAAGGCACATCGCGAACATAAAACACTGAATGAATATTTCCGCAGATGGCTTTCAAGATACGTTAATTCACA
>JAACEJ010000026.1 GCA_011682565.1 Actinomycetota bacterium
TGCCCACAGTTGCGAATATCATTCCCGGCATCACCGACGAAATCATTCAGACCGGAAAATACGGCTTTCTGGTGAACTGTGAGGATACGGAAAGATTCGCCGCGGCACTCAAAATCATGATGCGCAATCCGGGCTTGCGTGAAAGAATGGGAAAAAATGCCAGTCTTGAAATACTTAACAATTATAACATTAATGACATTGCCATGAAATATCTGGCTTTATATGAAAGCCTGACAGTAAAGAAAAGAATTGCTTTCTCCAAACAACCAAGGAAATTGACACATCGTGCAAATGAGATTCAGTAAAATGGACAGCATGGATAGCGAAAGATTAAAAGCAAAAGGGCAGCGTTCCCAGATACAAATTTTTCTAGGCATTATCCGAAAAGAAAAGGCCCTGAAATCTTTGTGCAAAATTCTTGATCTCGGTTGTGGAAGCGGAGAAGAAGCTGCCCGGCTTGCGATATCAACCGGTGCCGCTGTTTATGGAATCGACATAAATAAAAAGTTCGACGAGAGATCAAAAGAACTGGCCACACTCGAAAACTATGACGGATCGCATTTGCCTTTTGCGGACAATACGTTTGATGCCATTTATTCTTTTCACGTATTGGAACATGTTAAAAATGTGCACCTCATTTTAAATGAAGCGCAAAGAGTTTTGAAGCAAAACGGCATTGCTTATTTTGGTGTGCCAAACCGCGAAAGATTTCTTGGATATATCGGCATGAGACACAAATCGTTCTATCAACAAATGCGACAAAATGCAATCGACTGGAAATATCGGTTGGCGGGACGTTTTGAAAATCGTTACGGAGCGCATGCAGGTTTCAGAGAAGAAGAACTGGAGCAAATGCTCAGTAGATATTTCACCGATGTGAGACCCGTAAGTGATCTTTATTATAATACAAAAGAGAATTATTTCAGCAGCATCTTTCGCTTTGCAAAAAAGCTCAGAGTTGAAAAAAAAATAATCCCTTCAGTTTACGTTTTGGCAATAAAATAAAGTCAATTCGGAAATGAGTGAAGCGGATACATAGAAAATTAGCGGTTTTAAGGAGAGAATATGCGGAATTCGGATTGGAAAAATATAACTATAGGATTCTTTGGTAACGGCGTTCGCCACAGAATCATAAAGCGAACGATCAGTCCTTATAGAAAATATAAAAAGCTTTTGACCGAATCCCAATGGTGGTCTGAACAACACTTGCTGGATTATCAATTAGAGCATTTAAAGGCGACCATAAAATCCGCGTACAAGAATGTGCCCTATTATCGCGGTAAAATGCAGGTCTACGGCATAAAACCGGATGATATAAAATCCATCGACTTTATTGTCAAATTGCCGATTCTGGAAAAAGAAGATGTGAGAAAAAATTATCGAGACATGCTTGCGATAAATGCCTTTCCACCTATGTTGTACAAGTGTCATACCAGCGGCTCCACCGGTAAACCACTTACACTTTACCGCGATCTTCACAATATCGGTTTTGAACATGCCATGCTCATGCGCCAATGGCAATGGGCAAAACTCGGCCCGAATGACCGTTATGCCACTTTGAAAGGTGAAATGATTCCGCAAATCAGAACAAGGAACAACATTTTTTGGAATTTCAGTCCCATAGAAAACAAGCTGTACATGTCGTCATATCATTTATCCGAACGGAACATCGACCGTTATGTTACGGCATTGAGAAAATACCATATTAAGGCAGTGGAAGGATATCCTTCATCCCTTTATGTGCTGGCCAAACTCATGCTGAATAAAAACATAAAAGTCCAGATGAAAAGTGCTCTGACGACATCGGAAACGCTGGTTGCAAAACAAAAGGCCGTTATCGAACAAGCCTTCCAGTGTCAGGTCTACGATTACTATGGCATGGCGGAACGTGTTGCCGCAATCCACACATGTGAACACGGCAGGCACCACCTGGTACCGGAATACAGCCTGGTCGAATTCAAAAGCTCGGATTCTCTCAGCAATGGCATTTACGAAGTCGTTGGCACAACATTCACCAACATGGCCATGCCGCTCATCCGCTACAGGGTGGGAGATGTCATCAAGCCGAGCAACGAGCAATGCCCGTGCGGAAGGAATTATCCCGTCATCGAAAAAATCGTTGGCCGCGCAGATGACTATATTATCACTCCAAGCGGAAAGCTGGTTGGCCGCCTGGATCATGTATTCAAGGGAGCCAATAATTTAATTGAGGCGCAAATTTTTCAACCGGATACTAAAAATGTTATTTTAAGAATCGTTCCCGATCAGTTTTTCAAGCAAAGTGATGCCGATTCAATTTTGAGCAAATTGCAAAAACGGCTGGGAGAGCCCATGCACCTTGAAATTGAACAACTCACTTTTATACCGCGTACTGAAAATGGTAAATTGAAATCTGTGATCTCCAATGTGCCCGGTATTTTAAACTAACCTCGCTGACAGAAGGAGCTATAAAATGAATATAAGTGTTTTTGGTTTAGGATATGTGGGGTGTGTTTCAGCAGCTTGTTTTGCAGAAATGGGACACAAAGTGATCGGAGTGGATATCAAATCGAGCAAAGTAAAAATGATCAACAAAGGCATTTCACCAATTGTCGAAAAAGATATCGATGTTCTCATCAAACGCCAGGTAGATGAAGGCAATTTGTCGGCAACACAAAACACAACAAAGGCTATTCGCAATTCGGATGTCATTTTTATCTGCGTGGGCACGCCGAGCAACAGCAACGGCAGTATCGATTTTTCTTATGTTGACCGGGTCTGCGGACAAATAGGACGGGCGTTGAAATATAAAAAGAATTACACTTCTGTGGTACTGCGAAGCACGGTATTGCCGGGCATTCCTGAAAAAATCGCCATCGCCCGGCTGGAAGAAAATTCCGGCAAAAAAGCGGGAAAAGATTTTGGATTTGCATTGAACCCGGAATTTCTCCGGGAAAGCACTTCGGTATATGATTTCTATCATCCTCCCAAAACGGTGATCGGCGAACTGGACGAGAGAACCGCCGAAATTCTGGAAAAAATGTACCGACCAATCGACGATAAAATTTTCCGCATCGGTATCGGTGAAGCATCGATGATCAAATACTCGGACAATGCATTTCATGCCATCAAAGTTGCGTTTGCAAACGAGATTGGGCGAATTTGCAAAGAGTATCATATCGACAGCCGTAAAGTGATGCAAGTTTTCACCAGTGATGTCAAACTTAACCTGTCACCCTATTATCTGAAACCGGGTTTTGCTTTCGGCGGATCCTGCTTGCCCAAAGACCTTCGTGCCATTACTCACGAAGCCAAACAAAAGGACATTGCTGTGCCGTTACTCGATGCAGCCATGGAAAGTAATATGGAACACATCCATCATGCACTGGATATGGTGCAGAAAAATGGCCGCAAACGAATCGGTGTGCTCGGCCTGAGTTTCAAGGGGGGCACGGATGATCTTCGCGAAAGTCCTATCGTCAACATGGTGGAACAACTCATCGGCAAAGGATACAAAATTCGAATCTATGATAAAAATGTTTCCATGGCTCGTCTCATCGGCTCAAACAAAGACTATATCAAACGCTACATCCCGCACATTGCAAAACTGATGAGCGATTCGGTGCAGGATGTTCTCGATCATTCGGATGTGGTCATTGTTGGAAATCAAGCCAGGGAGCATGAAGCCGTTTTGGGTGATCTGAAAAACGGCCACAAAATCATAGACCTGACCGGTCTTGATAATGCGAACAACGGGAATCTGAAAGAGGTGGATTATGAAGGGATATGCTGGTAAAGTTTTAATTATTGTGCAGAATCTGCCGGTGCCTTTTGACAGGCGTGTCTGGCTGGAAGCACAAACGCTGCGGGATCATGGATATAAAGTTTCCGTTATTAGCCCAAAATCAAAAGAGTTTACGGAGAGTTACGAACGCATCGATGACATTGTCGTTTATCGTTACAAAATGCCGGTTAATGCACAAGGCGCACTGAGCTATTTTTTTGAATTTGCTTATGCCTGGCTGGCCACAGCATCACTGTCACTCAAAGTTCTGTTCCGTGAAGGCTTTGACATCATTCAGGCGTGCAATCCGCCGGACACATATTTTCTGCTCGCTCGTTTTTACAAACTGTTCGGTAAAAAGTTTGTATTCGATCATCACGATTTGTCGCCGGAAATGTTCGAGGCAAAATATGATAAAAAGGGCGGACTGCTGCACAAGATGCTCTTGCTGCTGGAAAAATGGACTTTGAAAACCGCGGACATTATTATCTCGACCAACGAGTCCTATAAAAATGTTGCCATGAGCAGGGGTGGAAGATTAGACGAGGACATTTTTGTCGTTCGTACCGGACCGGATTTGCAGCGTCTTCGAATAATGCCGCCGGAAAACTCGTTGAAACGAGGCCGAAAGTACATGGTCGCCTACCTCGGAGAAATGTGCCCGCAGGATGGTGTCGATTATCTTCTGCGTTCTATCGACCATTTCATTAACAAAATCGGACGCAAAGATGTCCAGTTCACTCTGATCGGCGGCGGCCCGGCCATGGAGGACCTGGAAAAAATGAGTGCAGAAATGGGCATGTCGGATCACGTTGCATTTACCGGGCGCATCCCGGATGAGGAACTGTGCCGATATTTATCCACTGCCGACGTCTGCGTCGATCCCGACCCATATTCCGAATGGGCTGATCACTCGACAATGAATAAAATCCTTGAATATATGACGTTCGCCAAGCCTATTGTCTCGTTCGGTCTGACGGAAGCAAAACACTCTGCGCAGCAAGCCGCGGTGTATGTCCCGCCCGACAACACGGAACAATTCGCTGCCGAAATTGACAAACTCTTGGACGATCCCGTAAAACGAGAAAAAATGGGCAGATTCGGGCGTCGTCGTATTGTGGACCGGCTGGCCTGGCGCCACACGCATAAAAATCTTCTTCGTGCTTATGATAAAGTTTCCGAATTCATTGTACCTGCCGAAGAAATGCCCGTCTTTGCAACGAACGAACTTGCTGATTTTTCATTTGTAAATATAGGAGGTAAAGTAAAAATGGAACAATATGATGCAGAAAACACTTTTGATGACAATTCATTTGCGGAAACAACGACTTTTAAAACAAATGAAAAAAGCAAAAGCGGCATTCGATTTATGGATTTTTCAAAAAAATCCGAAACTATTGAAAAAGTTTATTACGTGACACCCAGCGGGACATTTGAAGAAATACAGAATTAAGGTAATACAAAGTCTGTCCCCAAAGCCGGTGAGCAGATACCTGTCATTGCGAGGAGTGAGGAACGAACGACGAAGCAATCTCATAACTGCCTGTCAAGCATGAGATTGCTTCGCTCCACCCCGTTTCGCCCGCAATGACAAAAGTACTCGTTGTAATAAAGATGCTCAATTGAATGGTTACATAATTTTGGCACGGTTGTTATCACGGAGAAAAAGTCGATGACTTTGAAAAATTATTCCATACCTGTTTTAGCTTTTTGCACATTTTTTCTGACCATGTGCTCGAACAAAAATCCAATGCAACCGACGCAGCCCAATAAATGGGTTTCCATAAGCACCGGTCTGTCGAACATGACGGTGCAGTCCATTGCTGTTCCGGGGCACAGTGGAAACAGAATCTATATCGGCACATTGGACGGAATCTACAAATCCACGGACGGGGGAAAAAGCTGGACGGATATAAGCGGAACACTTGGAAATCGGGATGCAAAAACGCTGACCGTAAACCCAAATGATCCTGAAATGATTATTTGCGGAACCTGGGGAAAGGGCGTTTTTAAATCTGAGAATGCCGGGTTGTCCTGGGAAAAGATTTGGAACCCGGGCCAGGATCCACGAATCAACAGCGTGATCACCACACAGGCCGGAGGGCAAACAGTCCTGTGGGTCGCAGCAGAAGACGGCGTTTACAAAAGTAATGATTTGGGTATTTCCTGGACAAAATCTTTTGATCATGATCACGTCATTTCTATTGCCGGCCGGCCGAATGATGAAAACACACTCTTCATCGGCGTGCGTTACAAAGGCATTTACAAAACAACAGATGCCGGAAAAACATGGAATCCGGCAAACCAGGGCTTGTATAAAACCGGCGACGGCGTGGCAGTGGCCAACAGCTATATCTTTTTTCAGGATAATCCCGACGAAATTTATGTGAGCACCGGCTGGGTAGATTTGTTTCGTTCACCGGACGGAGGTCAGACTTGGCAGCAGTTTGCAAACGACCTGAAATTCTCCGATGTCGTTTCAATCGACGCCGACAAAGAGAATCCGAATTTAATGTGGGCGGCAACTTTGAATGACGGTGTGTATAAAAGCACAGACCACGGCGAAAGCTGGTCTCGATTCAACGACGGCCTGGAATCATTGCAGATGAAAAAAATATGTGTTGTAAAAAATGAGAAAACGACCGTCTATGCCTGCACAGTGGGAAAAGGGATTTATAAATATGTCGAAAATTAAAAAACATCAGGCCATCCTCTTTGGCATTTTATTGCTGGGTTTTCTCATCAGAACAGGATATATACTGACGCTTGAAAACAAAGTGTACTGGGTGGACGAGTTCGATTATATGGCCCTGGCGAATCACATCGTTGCCGGCGATGGTTATGTTATGGACGATGGCACGCCCACAGCGTTCCGGCCCGTCGGCTACCCCCTTTTTCTTGCGATGTTGCGCGTTGTCGGGATCAACAGCCTTTTCGCCATACGGTTCGTGCAAGTGCTGCTCGGTGTGGTTTCCATCTGGCTCATCTATTTGCTTGGCAAGCTGTTATTCAACAGCACCGTCGGATTGGTTGCTGCCGGAATAACAACGATTTATCCGTATTTTATCTTTGTACCTGGTACGGTTTTAGCAACCTCATGGTTCAGCTTTCTGCTCATTGCATCCACATTGCTGATATTTGTGGGTTCTGAGACTGAAAACATTAAGCTTATACTGTTAAGCGGGTTGTTGTTTGCCTGGGCAGCACTAACGAGGCCATCCGGAATAGTGTTGATTATAGCGGTCATGCTGTGGCTTGGAGTATACACTCTGCCGGATTTCCGGCGTCTGCTGAAACTGAGCATTCCGTTCGCGTTGATTTGTGCTGTGGCCGTTGCGCCCTGGTTTTACCGCAATTATCAGGAATTTCATATCGTGAATTTATCAACAAACGGCGGACGAAACCTCTGGCTTGGCAACAATCCCAAGGCGACAATCAACACCGGAAGCAATATTCCGCGCCCAAAGCAGTTGGATGCCAAAATCGCGGCCGCCAAATCCGAGGCAGAAGTTAATCGGATTTACATCCAAGAAGCGAAAAAGTTTATCCTGCAAAATCCGGGAAAATCCGTACTTTTGTTTCTTGGAAAGGCGATAAGCTTTTGGCGCTGGGACCCCTCACCGACAACGCACGGTTATGTGAGACAAAACCGGTTTTATCGCTGGATCAGCATTCTCAGTTTCGGTCCCATTTTTTCGCTGTCCCTGTTGGGATTCTTTTTTGCCTCGGCCGGGACGAGAAAAAAACTTTTATTGTTTTTCTTTTACGCCGTTCTGTTTACATTTTTACACGCGCTCTTTATCATCAAAGTGCGCTTTCGACTGCCCCTGGATTATTTTACCATTGTGACCGCCTCGTTCGCATTAATGCGCTTTTACGAACTGGCGAAAAAAATGCGAAGGAAAAGACTGTTTGCAGGTTCAGGCCACACATGGCATCCAAGGTTAGTTGGAAAATCATTTTCCAACGGATAGAAAAGAACTATTCATTTATCGTTGATTTTGAACAAGTTTTTTCCAAGTTGCAAGATACTGGATTTTTAATATTGGTTTCGGTTTATTTCCGATATCAAGTATCCAGATTCCATCACCGGCAACTATTCGCTTCATTCTCAAATCGATGAATTCCGATGTCGATTTGAGGCGAGGCTTGACAATTACTTTTACATAACATTCGATGCCTCCCGGACCACCAGGAAGCTCCACACGCTGTTTGTTTTTTAGCGGCATCTTTGATTTTTCATCATAGAGTTTTGGGAGAGAGGAGTTGAAGCAAACAAGGTTTAACAAGGACTCTGAAAATGAGACCCGTCCCGACAGCGCAGCACATTTTTCACCTGACAAGATGAACCATGAATTGCGCGCGGCAATACACAGTCTGTTGGGATATCTCGAAATTTTTTCAGAGCAGACAAGCACTGATCTCAAACCGGATCAGGCGAAACTCCTTTCTCGCATCGACTATCACTCACACCACATAGCCGAAATCATATTAGCGCTGCTTGGTGACAAGAGAAAAGATGATGCGAACCCGCCTCATTCACTTCATTGATTGGGTTTAGGGACAGCATTTTTTTCGATAAAATGATGAAGGAGCAAAGATGCCAAAGAGGTTCTTCCGGTCTTTAATATATTTATTGCTCACCTCAACAACTGTTTTCGCGCATTCCCAGCGCGGTTTCCGTCTCTCCATTGCAGAATCAAACAATTCATACATCATCTGCGATGTTCAGTTTGATTCCGTTGCCATCGTGCAGCGTCAAATAAAGAGCAAATGGTATTCGGACATTTCCATGGGCCAATGTGCATTTACGGACAAGGAAGGTTTGCCGCGTCTTCCGGTTACCAGTCTCGTGTTGGGCATCCCCCCTGCCGGAACAGCGAAACTCACTATTCTCAGTGAAAATTCGGAGAGCAGATATCTGGGCGACATCGCTCCCGCGGCCCCGCAGATTATTCGCAACGATTCCGACAAGAGTGAAATGCCCTCGCCAAAAGTGATCCCGACCGACTGGTATCCTGCAAAAGCGGCACAATTGGGCACCTCGGGCTTTATGCGCGATCAACGTATTTTACAAGTGGAGCTGCACCCGGTGCGATTTCATCAGCAGGATAAAATGACGCGCATAATCAAATCGATGCGACTCAGAATTGATTTTAACAACACTTCCGGTAATAATGATTCGCAGTTCTCGCTTCCAGGCAAAAGTGCTGCAAAAGATGTTGAGAACCTTTACCGAAAACAGGTGGATAATTATTCCCAGGCGAAAAGATGGCGGCGGAGCGCAAAAGCGACGGTTTCATTAGCGAAAACAGAATCCGCAGCAGCGCCGTATCGCTTTAAATTGCAGGTAAAACAGGACGGCATCTTTTACGTTACCGGCAAAGAACTGGAACGAGCCGGTGCGGATCTCGGCACGATTGTTCCGTCAACCCTGACATTGACCAATCATGGTCATGTTGTGCCGATTATCGTCGAGGGCGTAGGCGACGGCGTTTTTTATAAGGACGATCGAATTATCTTTATCGGCGAACACAATAGTGGTAATGGAACGTTCTACTCGTATTATTCCGATACCAATATATACTGGCTCACCTGGGGCGATGGTGTGGGCGCACGGTTTGTGGAAATACCCGGCGTAGCGGACAGCACCAATCCCGACACCATTTCAACAATTCAAAACACCATTCATTTGGAAAAAGATAAAAAGTATGATCGCCTCCTCACCATGTCGCAGGAAGACAGAGATCATTGGTTCTGGCAAAAGCTTGCCATTGGAGATCAGTTCCGCATTCGCATACCGGCTAAAGAAATCGTCAAAAATTCTCCCATACACATCAGAGTCGGTCTGCAAGGGCTGACCTACCAGACGGCAAACCCGGATCATAAAGTCGTTGTCTCTATGAATGATCAGGAATTTGGTAAAGCAATCTGGGACAACCAGAAACCATTCGTTTTTGACTCCGGGACTCAAACCGCACAAAACATTGGCAGCGAAAACATCATCACACTTTATATTCCGGACGGGCAGGAAAATGTAACTGTTGACCAGGTGTGGCTGAACTGGATAGAAGTGGATTGTCGGCAGAAATTGATCGCGCAAAACGATTCCATCGCTTTCACTGTCCGGCCATCGCAAAATGGAATTTTCAAAATCACGGGTTTTACAGACAATAAAATTTATATTCTCACAAAAGGAGGTTACCGCATCACGGCTGTTCAACCGTTGCGGGACAATTCCACCTACACGCTGGCATTCGTAAATCGCCTGCCGAGGGAAAGCAACTATGTTATTGCCTCCGGCAAAGCGCTAAAGCCGATAGTGCGAATTATTCAGGATAAACCCTCCGATCTTCACAATCCCGCCAACGGCGCCGACTGTATCATTATTTCCCACGCTGATTTTTTGCCGGAAGCAAACAAATTAGCAGACTATCGTTCGACGCAAAACCTGCGTACTCTGGTCGTCGACGTGCAGGATATTTACGACGAGTTTAATGACGGCATTTATGACCCTGCTGCCATCCGTCGCTTTCTGAAATACGCTTATGAGAACTGGGTCAAGCCTTCGCCGCTGTACGTCCTGCTGTTCGGAGACACCACGAGCATGATGGACAAGACAGCGGCGCACGAAGCAAACCTGGAAACCTTTGTTCCAACCATGATGGAATACACATATTCCTGGGGAATGACCGCAAGCGACAATTATTTTGTTGCTGTGCAAGGCAATGATTTTCTGCCGGATATGTTTGTGGGAAGACTACCGGCAAATACCGCAGAAGAGGCGGAGATCATGGTGCAAAAGGTCATCGACTATGAGACAACTTTTGTAAAAGATGAGTGGCGGCGAAACGTTTGTTTGCTCTCCGGGAATAACAACTTTTTCGAGACCAGCGCCCAGTACCTGGTCGATCATTTGATCCCCAAACGATTTGTTTCCAACAGGATTTCAACCGAACTGAAATCCCGCTATTTCGGCAGCACCGCCGATCTCGCTCACTATTTGAACAGCGGTCAGGCAGTGTTAAATTTTATCGGCCATGGCGGCGGCGGCGTTTATTTCGATTCCGAACTCTTTCTGGTTGAAGATGTTTCGCTTTTGAATAACAAAAATAAATACCCGATTGCGTTCAGCATGACCTGCTTTATCGGTCATTTCGATAATCCGGAAATTCCTTCTCTTTCAGAAGAACTTTTACGCGCCAAAGACAAAGGCATTGTCGCTCACTTTGGCTCCGCAGGGCGCGCTTATCTTTACGGCGACTTTTTTCTCAACAATGCTTTGTTCGATGCGCTCTTTAACGAAGGTGCCCGTCGAATCGGCGAAGTGACGACCATGGGCAAACTGGGCATGGTGCAGGAAACCAAGGGTTACTGGGATCAGGTCAAAAACTATATCCTCCTCGGCGATCCGGCAATGATTTGTGATTTTCCTAAAGACGATATTCAACTGCACCTGTCGCAGACAATCCTCAAAGACGGCGATCAACTCACGGTAAGCGGACAGGTTCAGAATCAAACCAAAGGCAATATTATCATTTCCGCCTTTAATAATTTTGATTCACTGCTGGTGCAAAAAGAAGTGCCGCTTCAGAGCGGCGCATTTTCGGTTGATCTGTTTTCCCTGGATTCCGAATTCGGCAAAGCATGGAAAAAAGGCGGGGGAAGTGGAATTGTCCGGGCGTATTTTGAGAATGAAAATACCGATGGGGCAAGCAGCATTTCGTTTTCCGTGAAACGACCGGGTGTGCCGCGTATCTACACGCAGCCTGAAAAACCATCGCATCTCGATTCGACATTTTTTATCGTTCAAATCGATTCAGCCGATTACGCCCCCCTTGGCGGGATTGCCTCTGTGAACGTGTTCTGGTCCACGAATACCGTTTCCTGGGAAAATTTAAATCTGCAAAAACAGGCGAATGGATTGTGGAAATCGCCGACATCCATCAGCAAACCGGAAGGAACGAAAATATTTTACAAAGTGAGAATAACCGCAAGGGATAGTTCTGCAACGGAAAGCGAAATGAAAGAACTCCGGGTGATTTACCGGCCCGATCTTTTCATAGAACCCTCGTCAATAAATATCGCCGGAACATCTCACACTGTCCTTTCCGCAACGCTGCAAAACAGCGGCGACACCGATGCCGGTGCGTTCTCCCTGGTTTTGTATGAAGGCGCCGACCTGGATAATGGAACACAAATTTCTCCGAAACTTTCTTTATCCGGATTGAAAGCGCGAAGCGATACAACCATTTCGATACCCTGGGATAAAGCAACGACCGGTGCACACGAGATTTTCATCAAAGTCGATGAAGGGGATCAAATCTCCGAATCAAATGAAACGAACAATATTACCCAGAAAAAGCTCTGGATCATCACCAGAAAATCCGGCACAAACGGAACCATAACGGACGACAGCGGCAGCTATTCTGTTGCAATTCCGGCCGAAGGAATCACACAAAACACGGCCATAACTTTGGAGAAAAAATCGACGGCCCGATTTTTAAAAGCTGCGGCAAGTTCTTCGCTCACGCCATTAAAATTAGCGGGAACATCAGACTGGAATGCCTGCGAAATTCGCTTTAGCGATTCGACCGTGACCACCACAAAACCGCTTTCCGTTATTTTGCACTATGATAAAAATGATTCGACAACTGATCTTTTGCTGACCCGGGATGCGCTGCGGATTTTTGCCTGGAATGCAGCAAGCAATACATGGAACGGATTTGCAAGCACAATCGATCCTCAGGAAGCGAGTATTGCCGCACAATTGCCGGCGCAATATCTGATCTTTGCGCTTTTCGGCAGCAGCGATGCCGAGGCGCCGCACATCAAAATCGGCGTTGAAGGGCAAAACTTTGCCGACGGGGATAATGTCAGCTCTCATCCCACGATGACCATTATGATCGAGGATGAAAGCGGTTTTGACTTTGCCCGCACTCCTTTCACCGTGGCACTGGATGATAACAAAATTGAAGCAAGTGAATTGGCCGTTTTCCATAATAAAGATTCGAAAAATCAAGCCGTCATTACTTTTGCGCCGCAGTTAAAAGTCGGTGAACACCATCTTCAAATTGAAGCAACAGATATAAACGGCAATACCGCATCGACAAAAGTAGATTTCTCCGTGGCGGGAAAATTTGTTTTGGCCTTCATAGCCAATCACCCCAATCCATTTGCGCAGCAAACAACCATTGCCTTTAACCTCACCGATATTGCCGAGGAGGTCAAACTCGGAATTTATACGGCCTCCGGCAGGCTCATCCGCTCTTTCACTTTCTCCGATATCAGCGGATACGTTGAACAGGAGTGGGACGGGCGTGATGAGGATGGAAATGACATTGCCAACGGAGTGTATTATCTCAAATTTTCTGCGCGAAACGGCGATAAAAAAATTGAACGTATTGAAAAAATGGCGAAATTGCAGTAAGGTGGCTGTGGATGCAGGATAAAAAAACAAAAATATCTCAATTACCGGTGACGTTTCAGGAATTTCATTTCCAAGTTCCAGTTGAATCTCGTTTCCAGACTCCGGTTGAATATTGTTCCCAGGCTCCGGTTGAATCTCATTCCCAAGCTCCAGCTGAATCTCGTTCCCAGGCTCCGGTTGAATCTCGTTCCCAAGCTCCGGCTGAATCTCGTTCCCAGGCTCCGGTTGAATCTCGTTCCCAAGCTCCGGTTGAATCTCGTTCCCAAGCTCCGGCTGAATCTCGTTCCCAGGCTCCGGTTGAATCTCGTTCCCA
>JAACEJ010000397.1 GCA_011682565.1 Actinomycetota bacterium
TATAATCTCATTCACCCCCAAATATCAGAAAAGTAATATTCGATAATTCCTCTCAACAGGTTCGTCGCACATTTGATATCGTATTTGTGCCGTAAATTGCGCGCAAAAGAATCTTGATAAAATAAATTTACTTGCGATCACGAACTATTGTTTTTATATTTCGCCACTTGACGAAATGAAGGAGTGACTATGAGAAATCTGGTAAAAACATTCAAAGCGTTATCCGATCCGAATCGTATCCGCATTCTCAAAATGTTGGAAGTGCGGCCGCTGTGCGTTTGTGAAATCAGGGACATTCTGCAACTGGCAAATTCGACGGTTTCCAAACACTTGTCTCTGCTTCGGGATGTGGAATTCATTTTGGATGAGAAAGACGGCAAATGGGTTAATTTCAGACTGAATGACGAACAATACAATCAGTACGTAAGCAAACTTTTGCCGCTTCTGGCGGAATGGTTGCCGGACGATGCCGCGATCAAAAGGGATCGCGAAAAAGTGAACCAAGTGGATCGTTACATATCCTGCGTTTCATGATTTGTGCCGGGCCAAACATTTATCATAGTCATTGGCACGCAGAAAACGGCTGTCTACGTTAGCCTGGTTGTGGTGATGGCAACGATCACCGGGTTGATGTATGGATATTTATTTCGAAACCATTCAAAAAATAAAAGGAAAGATATGAAAATTCTTATTCTATGCACCGGCAACTCGTGCCGCAGCCAAATGGCCGAGGGATTTTTAAAATCCTTTGATGCGAATTTACAGGTTGATTCGGCGGGCACTGAGCCATCCGGACAAATACACCCCAAAGCCGTTCAGGTGATGAAAGAAGTCGGCATTGATATATCGGACGGATTTCCAAAGAATGTCGATCAATTTCTCAACCGGTCTTTTGATTATGTCATCACCGTGTGCGATAATGCACGCGAAATCTGTCCCGTGTTCATGGGCGATGTAAAGAATCAATTGCATATCGGTTTTGAAGATCCGGCAGAAGCGACAGGAACGGAAGAGCAAGTCCTGGCCGAGTTCCGCCGCATTCGTGATGAAATTCGCAGAGATTTTGAAAAATTTTACCAGGAAAATATCAAACGTTGAATATATCTTGAATTAATTGAAAAATTCCACCGCAAAGGCGATAGGGCTCGAAGAAACAGCAAATTTATTATATCAAGTTGTAAAGAATGGAATTTTTAAAAACAACTTGAAAAAATAGCTGAAAATTAAGTTCTCGTTGACTGATGGCTTTTAAATGGTTTTGCCTGTTTCAACGATTGAGGCTGATCAGTTATTTTAAAATACCTACGTTATAATACTTGAAAATTGGGCTTCGTCTCTACGACTTGCGGTTAATAAAATTAATAGGCAAATTTCAGGAGTTATTGATGGCTAACATAACAAAAAAACTTTCTTTCCTTGACCGATATTTAACGCTGTGGATTTTTCTTGCCATGTTTGTCGGCGTTTTTTCGGGGTACGGCTTTCCCAAAATTGCGGGTTTCTGGAACTATTTTCAGGTCGGGACAACAAATATTCCCATTGCCATCGGGCTTATTTTAATGATGTATCCGCCCCTGGCGAAAGTAAAATACGAAGAACTTGGCGATGTCTTTCGCAATGTCAAGATTCTCTCATTGTCTTTGGTGCAAAACTGGATCATCGGCCCGATTTTGATGTTTGTGCTGGCTGTTGTTTTCCTACGGGGATATCCGGAGTATATGGCCGGTTTGATTATGATCGGGTTGGCGCGATGTATTGCCATGGTCATTGTCTGGAATGAACTGGCCAAAGGCGACAGCGAATATGCCGCCGGATTGGTGGCTTTTAATTCCATTTTTCAGGTGCTTTTTTATTCGCTGTATGCGTACGTCTTTTTAACGCTCCTTCCGCATTGGCTCGGTTTGCAAACATTTGCGGTGAACATAACCATCAGTCAGATCGCCAAAAGCGTTTTTATTTATCTCGGCATCCCGTTCATTGCCGGGATAACGACGCGCTTTGCCTTTCTTAAAACAAAAGGAAAGACATGGTATGAAAAGTCTTTTATCCCCCGCATAAGCCCGCTCACGCTCATTGCTTTGCTGTTTACCATTCTGGTCATGTTTTCGCTCAAAGGTGATGTGATTGTGAAAATTCCGCTGGACGTCGTTCGTATTGCAATTCCTTTGATTATTTATTTTGTACTGATGTTTTTTGTATCCTTTTTTATGGGCAAAAAAGTGGGGGCAGATTATTCCAAAACAGCGACCCTGTCGTTTACGGCCGCATCGAACAATTTTGAGCTTGCTATAGCTGTGGCCGTAGCTGTCTTTGGAATCGACTCCGGCGCCGCCTTTGCGGCCGTGATCGGGCCGCTGGTGGAAGTGCCCGTTCTCATCAGCCTGGTGAATGTTTCGCTTTGGTTGCAGAAAAAATATTTCGCAGCAACAGAACAGGACAAGATTACCGGCCAGGAGACGGTGGATTGATGAAAAGTTGAAAAGCGTTGGGAAAATACCCAGGGATAATCAATTGTTAAAATGGTTAATGGAAAAATGAAAATCTGTAGACTAAAAATACGGCGATCATTGGTTTGAAATACATGTTGCAATTTACTCAGTATAATGAGTAAATTTGTGCAACATCAGATTTCTTCATGCAGAGAACGTAAACAGGCTTTGCGGTCAGTCATGCAAGGGTGTCTATGTTATGAAGTTAGTTGATATTATTTGCTCTTTTGCTGAGCGAAACAAGCAATCCCTTTGAGCCATTTACAGGAAATCCGGTAATGAAAAGCTTACGCATCAAACCAAATTATGAGGACAAGAACCAGAGGGCATGAATTAAAATGAACAACCTGATTATTTATTCGTTATGCATTATCTTTGTCGCCTGGGTTGGCGGTGCCATTCCGATTTTTTTCAGAAAGAAATTACTCGTCATCCAATTGTTCATCGGTTTTGGCGCCGGTATTTTGTTGGGAGCAGCGTTTTTGCACATGATTCCCGACGCCGCTGAATATATTGGGGCATCTCTCGGCGTTCCCATTCTTTTGGGATTTCTGACTCTATATCTTTTCGAGAAATTTCTCATGACGCACCCCTGTCCAGCGGAAGGCTGTGAATACCACAAGGTCGGTTTTTCCGCTTTCATTGGTCTCTCGTTTCACAGTTTTGTTACCGGACTGGCCCTGGGAAGCGGCATTCTTGTCCCTCATCTCGGCTTTGTCGTTTTTCTCGCTGTTTTGCTGCACAAATTGCCGGCTTCACTTTCTTTATCCAGTTTACTGGTTAAAGAAAACTATTCAAATAAATCTATTGCTCTGACTATTCTGTTATTTTCTTTTATGGTTCCGCTCGGGGCATTTATCACTTTCTTTTTATTCAAGAATACCAGCTACCTGACCATTGGCTACCTCATCGCTTTTTCCGCCGGAACATTTTTGCATGTCGCCGCAGATGATCTGATCCCTGAAGTTCACCGGCATTTTAAATTTCGAAAAGTACGGCTTTTTGTGTTTTTACTTGGGATTATCGTAATCTGGATCGTCAAATTTTTGGAGTAAAAAATTCTTCGGATACTAATCAAACCTATATCGACGGAACCCTGCAAAATCTCTACATGCAGAGAACGGATTAAAGTAAAAAGCCTTCATATATTTTTGACAGACTTGCCTTTCTGTTTAAAAATGAATTTTAGCACTTTTTTCCGTGAACTCGCTAATTCTTCTATTCATTTGCATATTTACAAATAATCTTGAATCGAGGGTATAATGATGAAAACAAAGTTTATTTTGGGGATTTTCGTTTTGCTCATTATTTCTGCAGCGTGCCGGAAAGAATCTTCACCGGGCAAAAACGCTAATCTGCATTCACAGGAATTTCCATTGGATCTGGTCGATTTTAAACCATATGAAAAAAATCCGGTTTTCACCGGTACAGGAAAGGACACCTGGGATCGTACGATTCGGGAGCGGGGTTATATTCTGAAAGAGGCCGACGTTTATTCAATGTGGTACACAGGCTATAATGAAGATCGGCAGGACGATACCCGTTATCTCGGCTATGCCACATCCGCAGACGGAATCAACTGGACACGATACGCGGATAATCCCATCTTTAAAAAGTCCTGGGTTGAAGACATGATGGTCGTGAAACATGAGGGCATCTATTATATGTTTGCCGAGGGCAGAAACGACATTGCGCACTGGCTGACATCAACCGACAAAATTCACTGGAAAGAACAAGGGCCTCTCGATATTCGACAAACCAACGGCAGTCCCATTTCCCCGGACCCGTACGGCACGCCAACCGTGTGGATCGAAAACGGCAAATGGTACCTTTTTTATGAGCGCAACGATCTTGGAGTTTGGCTGGCAACGTCTGCGGATCATCAGGTTTGGACGAATGTCCGGGACGATCCTGTTATAAAAATGGGACCGGA
>JAACEJ010000398.1 GCA_011682565.1 Actinomycetota bacterium
CTGTTGAACGACACCTGATTGTAGCGGACACTCTCGGCGATACCGTTTCTGGAAACATGAAATGGCAAACAACTGCCCATTTAAATTTCCAGCCGCAGAAAGAATTAAAAGGGGAAACGCTCTATTTTATCACTCTTCCGGTAGATTCCGTTTTTGATCTATCCGGCAATGCGTTAAAAGACACGCTTTTTGTAAAGCGATTTCTAACGGTTAACCCCGACACTTTATCCGAAATTTCCGGTTCCATTTCCGATGCGGATTCGACAGCGCAGGGAGCATTCCACATCAGTGCCAAATCTGATAAAGGACAAGACTACCGAATCTGGGTTGAAAAAGAGGGGGCATATCACTTTTCTAATATCCTGCCGGGGATTTATACGCTGGAATTATTTCGTGATACGGATTCAAACCGTAAATACAGTTTAGGGGAAGCCTTTCCTTTCATCCCCGCAGAACGTTTTTATCTTTATCCCGATTCTATCAGTGTGCGCTCACGCTGGCCGAATGAGGGAAATGATATAGTTCTGCCAAAATAGATTTTTTTACCCGCAAACATATAGCAACGTGTGTAATGTTGCAACCGGAATTTGAACTCTACCTTGCAGTGGTCGGAAAACATGTATAAAAAAGCACAATCGAATTATCTATGGTTTTCAAAAATAAACGCTGTTTCGTATGCATCTCTTGCAGATGCCGTACTTATTTTGTATGCAATTCGAATAGGCGCAGATGATTTTCTCGTCGGCCTTGTCATTTCATTTTTATATTTAACAATGCCTTTCATGCTGGTAGGTAAGCAATGGATGGCAAAACAGGGTGCTGCCAAAACATTTTTTCGCTCCTGGGTGTTTCGCAATATTTCTGCTTTTTTTCTTTTCTTTGTTCCAATAGCGCAAAAACATATCAATCCGGTTTCCGGGTTGTTTCTTTTTGTCATCGCTTCATTTGGATTTTTTGCTTTTCGCAGTATTGGCATAACGGCAATCATCCCCCTTATCAGGGATATCACCTCTGCTGAAAATAGGGGCCAGTTTATCTCCAAAACCTGGTTTCAATCCATGGTTTTCTATCTTTTCGCTATGGTCGCCATTGTTGCGCTAACAAGCCGATATCAAACGGTTACTGTTTTTCAGGTCATTGTAATTTTCGGCAGCCTTGCAGGAGTGGTTGCTTCATTTTTTATGAAAATGGTGCCCGAATCCGACAAACCCAAGCTATCGGCGCAAAGGCCACTCATCGAGTCCATTCGTTTTATAAGCAGTAACAGTGCCATAAAAAAACTGCTGACAGCCTGGTCGCTTTCAACCGCAGCTCTTATGCTGGTAACGCCGTTTAGCATGGTTGCGCTAAAAAATGGTTTCCAAATTTCTGATCACAGCGCCCTGCTTTTCTCGATTGTTCAGATTACCGGCGGCATATTGGCTTCCTATATGAACACATTGATGCTTGACCGGGTTGGCCCCCGACCGATGATAATTATTTACTCCTTTGGTATTCTAATCATTGCTATTCTCTGGATGACAGCTCCCGGCAATTTTTTCTGGCCGGTCTTTTTACTCATATTTCTTCTTGCCGGCGCATGTAACGCCGGCATTAACACAGCGCTTTCGCATTACTTGCTCGGTTCAGTCCCAACGGATTTGACCGTCGGCATTTCAATGCTCATGACAATTATTTCCGGTGTAGTAGCCGGCATCTCCGGCACAATCCTTGGTGGGGGCTTGCTCAGATTTTTACGCGCATTCGATCTCCAGGGATTGGTGGTCTATAAAATTTATTTTGCAATTATTTTCATTTACTTGATAATAGTAATTATTATGAACAGCAAATTGCAGGTACTCTCGGATCGACGCGTAAAGGATGTTCTGGGCATCTTCTTTTCTCCCAGAGACTGGCGTGCACTCTTTGTCCTGCAAAAAATTTACGGTACAAAAACAATCGGGCAGGACGAACGCATTATTGACAAGCTCGGACAAATCGGCTCCGATCTATCCCAGGAAACATTATCAAATTATCTGGATTCACCAAGTTTTATCACCCGGTCACGCGCCATCCGTGCTTTGGGGCGGCTTGAAATAGGAGGTAAAACAGTTGAAAAATTGCTCAATGAAATTAAAGAGGGAGAACACACAACCGCATTCTGGGCCGCCGAAGTGCTTGGCGAACAACACATAAAAGCTGCAATTCCGGTTCTTCGAAATGCTCTCGATAGTGATGATATCCCCTTAAAAGGAAAAACAATGCTGGCTCTTGCCCGCCTGGATGATGAACCTTCGTATCAGAAAATTATCGATATTTTCACTACAACCGAAAACCCGAGATTAATCATTCATGGGGCCAAAGCTTTTGTGAACATGAAACAGCCCCAATTGCTGAATCTGCTCATTCACAAAGTTACATTTACGCCACTTTCCGCCAAGATTCGTGACGAGGTTTTATATTGCATGTGTGAAATGTGTGGTGCTGCGCATTTGTTTTACCGATTATATGCTGATATGAAGAAAAACAATTCGGCCGCCTCGTGGCATTTGGATGAATTTATCAGGCATTTTAAATCCCGAAATGAATCCACTTACCAAGTTTTGGTTCAAATTAAAGATATTTTATTAAAATCAGAAAAAGCGGCAGTGTTGTATCAACAACTTTATAAATTGAAAGATGAATTTGAAAAATACGATTGCCCCAGGCAAATATTTCATTTTATTAAAACGTATCCCAATGCCGTTTTTCCGATCGAGACGCGTTATGCGTTTCTATTGATCATCATTTCTACTCATCATCGAACATAGAAACAACGCGCCCCTTGGAATTTTCCTGCACATCTTCTTTTTCTACTTGAGGAAATGTTGTATCCGGTGCAGCCACGCGTTTAACACGCATAGGCTGGCCGCCCATGGTGAAATCCGAACCCCGCATTTGGTCATCATCCAATATCCAGGTTAAAGTTTGCAGAGGAATTGCAAGAATAAGAAAAGTCATCCGCCACCACCCTTTTTTACGATCACGCTCGACATTTTCCACCCTGATGAAAAATCCCGGCTTGTCTTGAAAATATGTAAGAAGCACTTCCCCTTTGTGAAACATGTCTCCATAAGGCGGCATGGCGGACCTTTCTTTGCTGGTTTCTGTGATTCAAATTCCTATATAGCTCTGATAACACAAGTTAATCTTTGTAACCGACCACAGAATCACATTTCGGCATTTCACATCGACCTGTAGCCGGGTTCGTTATTTCTTTCTGTAAAACTCGATTCTTCTATTCTTTGCCCTGCCGACTGCCGTTTTGTTATCAGCAATTGGATCACGCGAGCCATATCCTTTTGCCGTGATACGGTAACTGTCGATTCCCTTATCAACCAAATATTTGCGGACAGTATCGGCGCGCTCCTGAGAAAGTCCTTGGTTAAGAGATTCGCTGCCGGTGTTATCCGTATATCCCCTGATTTCAACTTCAACTTCCGGGTTGGCAAAGAGGGATTCATAAACCCGATCTAATATTTCAAACGATTCAGGTACAAGTCTGGCACTGCCTGATTCAAAATTGACGCCCTTTAAAATAATTCGCTCTCCTCTTTTCACCAGCGGCTTGGGAACCTCATCCGGACAACCATCATCATCGCGGTAACCATTGTATGTTTCAGCTTGCCCCTTGCACGCATCGCACAAATCAGGAATGCCGTCGCCGTCATCATCCAGATCAGGCACGCCATCGTCATCCTGGTAACCATCTAAATCCTCAGGCTGATTCGGAGCGCCATCAAGACTGTCGGGAATGCCATCCCAATCATTGTCCAGGTCAGGGACACCGTCGTCGTCTTCGAACCCATCAATGTCTTCCGGGATAAGCGGCGCCTTATCCAACTGATCGATAATGCCGTCGCCATCATTATCATAATCCGGTGCGCCGTCTGCATCCTGAAAACCGTCGAAATCTTCTGCCTCAAAGGGTGCTGCGTCGTGCTTGTCGTCGATACCATCCCCATCGGAATCTCTGGTGACAAAAAATTTATACGACAATCCCAACCCGAGATCGAGTATCTGGTTATTGATATCATTGGTGCCGATATTGTCGTTTCGCTGGTCGAAAATATGGGTAAAATTAATAAAAAGTTTTACAGTAGAATTGTCTTTTATATTGCACACAATTCCGATTTTCGAGCCCAGGAGCGCATTAAATAAAACGCCTTTGTTCAAACTTTCCCCATAAAATAAGCCGTTTTTGAACAGAGAGCCGCCGTTTGAAATATTGCGAACGTCCCACTTTAACAAGCCGGTTGTTGCGGAAATAAACGGCTGCCATTTTTTATTTTTAACGGGATAAAATGTCGCTTCCAAAAGATGATAAGACAGAAACGTTTTAAATGGAAGGGCAGGATCAGCCGCAAAGTACGAATCACCCTTTTTCGGACGTACCG
>JAACEJ010000399.1 GCA_011682565.1 Actinomycetota bacterium
AAGGTGATAACCAATATGACAAAAAAAGAAAAACTAAAAAACATAATCGATCAGTTACCTGAAGATAAGATAAACTTGATCGAGCCTTTGTTAAATGACCTTTTGCAAAAGAAACGGGAGCCATTTCCAAAGGGAAAATTAGGCATTAAGAAACTGCTTAACAGAGAAATTTTATATGATGAAATCATGGCTGATCGATACTAATGTGCTGATTTATTCTTATGACCAAGCTTGTCAATTCCACCAATCTTCTTACGAATTTATTACCTATTCTCTTTCCGCTGAATTGAATTTGGTTATTTCACACCAAAATTTACTGGAATTTATTGCGGTTGTAACAAATCCAAAATGAGTTGCACATCCATTGTTAATTGAAGAAGCATTCCAAAAAATTGCTATATATCATACCAGTTTTTTTATTCATCTGCCCACTATCTGAGACTTTCTTAACTTTTAGCCGATTAATCTCCAAATATCCAACTTTTAGAGAACGAATTTTCGATCTTTATTTAACCGCCACAGCGCTTGATAATGGTATTGGCCAAATTTGTACCTGGAACAAAAGGGATTTTGAAAAAATAACAGAAATCCATGTGAAAAATCCTCAGGAAATTATACGATCCATGATGGATTGATTTCACGTTTTATCTCATAATATGTTCATCTTCCCCAACCCAAACCCCGCCCCCTTGCCCACATGCACCACTTCACACACGCGCAGCAATTCGGAAAACGGCGCAACATCGCCGTCCAGGACAATTTCCCCGACAAACCCGCCCATTTCCATTTTTGTGTGCTGGCGGCTGCTGTAGCGATGCCAGTCTTGCCAGTGCAGGTTGCGTTCGGTAATTTGTATTTTATCCGCGGCGACAAGATAGTCGTGAAATTCCCAGTTTATGTTTGCGTCGGGTACGTGAAAGTGGGCGATTTCGAGAACGCGGCGCAGCATTTTAAAAACCAACATGCGAAAAGTAAAATCCATCGAGTATTTGCTTTTAAACTTTAGTCTTGTGGGCGTAAGAAATTTGAGCGTTATCGGTGGTTTCAGTTTGTCGCCCGGATAATCCAGCGTCGGTGTGGCTGCTTCGCACAGGCATTGGGTGTCGCCGCGGTAGAGCAGGTGTTCCTCTATTGTTTTGTCTTCCGGCGTGTATTTGTACCGGTAAGCTTTTGTCAGATCAAAAGGCGCTCTTTTGGCCGCCAGTCCTCTTGCCGCCATTTGCGAAACGGCAAATATGACATAGGGATGCAGTTCACAAACTTGCCCGAGCAGGGTCATGTTAAAGTGAAAACTATCGTCTTTGTTGAATTGGGCTTTGCGATCCTCGGGATCAATGATGTAGGGGCGCGGAGATGTTTGCATACCTCTGAGAAAGGGGGGAGGCTCGTCTTCTATGAACGTTTCAAAAATGCGCGTGTAAACGCATTGCTTTCGTAACATGCACATTTCGCATTTCTGCCCTGCCGGCATAACACAGACGGTACGCTTCAGCGCATTGCCGAATGCCCCGCGCAGCATGGAGCCTTTTATTTCGGGTATAGAGCACTCTTGTTTTGCTGTGAGAACGAATTTCAGTTTTAAATATGGGATGCGGGGAACATGAAATTCCATGGAGCTTTCCCGTCCTGAAGTGAGAGACTATTACGAACTTGCTAATACCGTGAATAGATCTTTTATCAAGCAACTATAAACTGAAAAAAAAGGGGGAATGGAAACAAGTGAACTACCCTGGCCGTTTTCCCTTTTTGCGGCACAATGGGAATATTTTTAAAAGATAAATATTTCACAAAAGGTGGGGTTTCTTTTACATGAAAAAAGTTAAGAATTTTTATGACAAGGTCAAGGGAAAAAAAGTTGAAAATATTATCTATGATTAATTTTCTTTTGTTTATCGAATAATATTATTATAATTGATGTCAATTTTAATTTCATCAAAAGGAGGATACAGCTATGGAACATCAGAAGCGAATGCCGCTTTATCTGTTCATCGCCATCGCAATTATTTTATTCGCTGTGCCGGGGTTTGTCTCTGCCCAACTCAATCCCCGTTGGGGAATTCATGACATGAATCGTCCGAAACCTGCGGTTGTCGATCCGGGAACGGCGAGCACGCAGGAGCGGCCGGGACAGCCGCCGTCCGATGCGATTGTTTTGTTCGACGGTACAGACTTGTCGCAATGGTGCACGATAACCGGTGACAAGCCGGAATGGAAAGTAAAAGGTAATTTTATGGAAACGGTTGCCGGAAAAGGGCCTGTCCGTACCTGGCAGGCTTTTGGGGATTGCCAGCTTCATATAGAATGGGCCACCCCGAATCCGCCGCATGGAACAGGGCAGGGAAGAGGCAACAGCGGCGTTTTTCTGATGGGCAGGTACGAGGTTCAGGTTCTGGATTCGTACAAAAACGACACCTATGCCGACGGCCAGGCTTCGGCCATCTACGGGGAGTATCCGCCGCTGGTCAATGCTTGTCGTGCTCCCGGGCAGTGGCAGACTTATGATATCATCTTTCACAGACCGCATTTTTCCGAGGATGGAAAACTGACCAAGCCTGCGCGCATTACCGTACTGCAAAACGGTGTGCTGACACAGGATAATGTCGAGATTCTCGGGCCGACGAATTGGCAAAACCGCGAGCCGTATGAAAAACATCCGGACAAATTTTTTCTGGCTTTGCAGGATCATCACAATCCGATTCGATACCGCAATATCTGGATTCGCGAATTGCCTGAACGCGGGGTGTTCGCGGCATCCCGTAAGCAAATCACCGTCCCGGATACTTTGCTCGATCGCTATGTCGGAACGTATGTATCCAATGGTAAGCCGCAATTTTATGTGAGCAAAAAATTCGGCCAGCTTTATTTTGTCCCAAACTTTGCCACCGCATTCCCGCTCGATGCCGAATCACTGACGCGATTTTTTACGTCAAAACTGGCTGCAGATATTGTTTTCGATTTTGATAAAAATGGGAATGTTACGGGATTGACCGAATATATGGGCGGCGGAAAAAAAGTGACGAAAAAAATGAATTAAGTCTTGCATAATTGCCGCGTGATGCTCTTCGGTGCGGGTTGGCCCTTTACCGGCGCCGAATTCACCTTTAGAAGGAATCGAATACGAATTTGTTTATTTCGACTAAATATAACACCCCGGGGCGATGAAACCCCGGGGTGTGAAATGTTTTTTGTTTTCGGAAAATCTTGCTTATTTCATCAAAATCATGCGCTTTGAAAGCATGTCTTTTCCGGCAATGATGCGGTAAAAATACATGCCTGAAGGAACGAGTTCACCCTTTGCATTTCTGCCGTCCCAGACGATGCTGTGTGTTCCTTGAGATTGGTATTGGTTAATCAGGGTTTTTACGAACTGCCCCTGTGTGTTGTAAATGCTCATCGTCACATACGCGTCTGCAGGCAAAGTAAAAGTAATCTTTGTGTCCGGGTTAAACGGATTAGGGAAATTGCTTGCCTGAATCTTTGAGGTCTCGGCGTTTTCAGTCCCGGGCGTCTCTTGATCACTTTCCGGTCGCTCGATACCCCACTCGTCAAACAATGCTTTGACAGCCTCGCGAATTTCTTTGCGGCCGGCTCCCTGATCTTTCAGATTTTTCACTGTTTCACGAAGCGTTTGCCGCTGTTCCACAGTCAGTTTTGCGCCAAGTCTTTTAGCCCACGCACCCTTTTTGTGGCCTTTTCTTCCGTGCATCATTTTGGCAGGCTTTTCAATACTCCACTCTTTAAAAAGCTCTGCAACCTTGGCGTGGATTTCATCGCGCGTTGCACCCTGATCACGCATTTCTTTAATGGTTGAATGCAGGGTTTCGCGTTGTTCGTCCGTCAGATTCATTCCGAATCCTTTATGGCCAAAGTGTCCATCCCGGTTCTCCGGCATTTCGATGCCCCATTCCTGGAAAATCTCTGCAACTTTGGCGTGGATTTCGTCGCGCGTTGCATCCTGATCACGCATTTCTTTGATCGTTGTGTGCAGGGTTTCGCGTTGTTCGTCTGTTAGCTGTGGTTTGTGACCGGCACCCCGGCATCCTTTGAAACCCTGATGCATTTGCGGTTTTTCAATTCCCCATCCGTCAAAGAGTTGGTCGACGGCTGCGTGGATTTCTTCGCGGGTCGCACCCTTTTCGCGCAAATCGCGGATCGTCTCCTGAACCGTTTGTCTTTGTTCTTGTGTCAGGTTTGGAAACATTTGATTTCCAAACTGTGCTTTGCCCTGATGACCCGGCCGTTGCGCAAAAGCCATGTTTGCTGTGCTGATAAATACAACGGCAAAAATGATTGCCATTCTCAGAAAAAGATTTCTTTTCTTCATTTTTTGTTCCTCCATAATTGTTGATTAAAGTTTTATAGCTTCCTCCTCTCAAGATGAAGAGGAAGATGCTTTGGGTAAAGGAGTTTCAAG
>JAACEJ010000027.1 GCA_011682565.1 Actinomycetota bacterium
AAATCTAATCCCTGAAAGTCGTAACTTGCCAATGTCGAATCATAGGGATTCGTTTTTGTTTTTATCAAAACATTAATTTCAAATTTAATTGCTAAAGATTCATAAACACTATCTATCAAAGTAGTTCCTTTTTGAGCCAAACTCAAAAATGGCAATACTTTCAATGACATAATTTTTTGATTTGTTACCGGTGGCGTCCAATTTAGATATATTTTTTTTTCTGAATCACCATAATAACTCTCTTCAAAAAAAGCCGGAGATATTTCTTGCCATGTTTTATTATTTGCAAGTATCTTATATTGGTAGCCGTCCTTTGTCGCCCATGTGGTTGGTATTGTCTCAAATTCAGTTTCTGATGTAATAGATTTTTCAACAACCTGTACAATTGGATAAGGAGAATAAGAAACAACTTGTTTATTAACACCTCCAGAAATCTCTATTGACTGACCTGTCCCGCCATAACCTATATCTGCAATTGTTTTAGTTATTGATATTGTATTTATTGCCACATAAATTCCTGTATCGTAAGTAAATTGTTGGAAATCAATTGGTAAACTTTTTGCGAGTGTATTTATATCTGTAATGTAAATATCTCCGCCTTTAATTAATAAAATTGCTCCAAAAGGATTTAATATATTTTCAATTACTTGGCGTAAAGTCATTGCTTCGCCATCCTCATCATAAAAATTGGAACAATCTTCATAAAGTTCATGGAATGGTGTTTTATCAGCACTTCCGGAAAAATCAGAAAAAGAAAAGGATAAATAATAAAAAACATTACCCCAAGGTAGGCCGATTTTATTAAGACAAATAAAAAGAATATCCCACAATGATTTTAGTCCCGAATAGTTACTTAAATCTGTCTGAATAAATTTAAATCTATCCAGCAAAGCCATTCCATCATTTCCATTTAAAGCCACAGGATAATTAGAATTAAATGAGAACGGCTCTCGATACATTTCTGAATTAAGAAATCCAATCCAGTTTAATATCCCTGAAACATAATGTCTGACTTGAAACTCTAAAGGAGTTGTATGATAAAGAGAATTCAAAAACTCCATATCAGTTTCTGAAATAATATTTAAAAGACATCCAGTGCCTCTAACAGGTTGAAAAATATTATTCAGTTTTGGCAATGAAACTCTAAAAGGATTTGAAGCTCCAGTTATCTCTTGTGCTGTAATTATGTCAGTAGTGTCTTGCCAAATCTCAACGATATTATTCCTTCCTTTTATAGAGATAAAACTAAAATAATATTTCTTTTGATACGCCATTTTTTCATCCTATTAATTTATTCATCCTATCTGTATTTATCAATGCTCCTTTTAAAACCGTACCATCCAACTCAAAAACAACTTTTCCTTGTAATATAGTCGCTGCCTGAGATGAATGAGGCGAATATCCGGAAGCGGGTATGTATCCTCCTGCACCCCCACCACCTGATAATCCTTTTTTCCCAAGGCTCGATATTGCCGCTCCGGCTGCAACCATTGCTATTCCGGCGGCTAAAACTACTGGCCAAGCGGCAGGGTCTCCTATGTTCATTGCAACAAGTGCCATGTTTACAGCATATGTTATCAAAAGACTACCCATTTGTTCCAAAAACCTACCAACAGTCTGTAATATTTGCGCTCCAAATTCTTTCCCTGTTATTTCACTGGCTGCCAGTTCTCCTAATCCCTCGGCCATTGTTGAAATTGCAGAAGCCAATCCCTGAGCAATTAAATTTGTAAGATTGTCATTAAATTGTGCTGTAATCTGTAATTGTTTCGCTAAAACCTTATTAAAACTACTAAAATCAGGCGGTTTCACAACTATATCAGCATTCGGATTCAGACCATCGGCAATATTTCCGTTAATACCTTTCGGTTTAAGCGTACCGACTGGCGTTTCCGTTCCATGACCTTTCATTTTCTGATAGGCAGCATCAGCGGTTTCAATAGCTTTTTGAAGTTTATTGAATTTATCCAAAAAATCCTGTGCGCTTTTTTCGCCGTGGAATTTACCGCCCTTTGCCATAAAGTCATTTAATGCTTTATGTGCATCCTGAGCGGCTATTTTCGCTGCTTTTAATAATGTAACTGCTTTAACAATTGGTTTTGTGTCCGGATTTGATAGTTTTATTTTCTTAATTGCAGCGTTTAACTTTTCTATATTCTCACGTGCCACATCTGTAACTCCAGCAAAAAATCCTTCTTTATCTTTATTCCCCTCTGCTTTAGCTTTTTTATAACTATCTAAAAATATTTTAAATTGCTTTTGAGTTATATCTAATTCAGTTTGTAAATCTTTTAGATTTGCATTTTTTAACCAATCTTTTGTAAAAATGCCTTCATCTGTAAATTTTTTGATTTTTTTTATCTTGTTCTCAACACCTCCAAGGAATTTAGTAAGCAACCGGATTAATGCCAGATTTACCGGACTGACTAACCTTTTACCGAATGCTTCCTCTAAATCCCCCCAAGCATTTTTTAACTGTGTAATGCCACCTGTTCCAGCTTTTGCCGCTGCTACTGACTGTCCAGCAAACGCTTTTGATAATCCATTAACAACAGATGTTAATCTTTCTTGTGAACCTACCGCCCCTTTTACCTGTATTCCATACCGTGTAAGTGCGTTCGTTGAACTTCCCAAAGTCTTAGAAACTAAATCAGCAGCGGCAGCAAGCGGCATCATTTTAGCACTGGCAAAATCCTGTACCAATGGAATTACTTCTTTAATTTGGTCTTTTTCACGGACAAAAGCAGCTATAAGAGCTTGCGCACGGATAGTGTCCTCATCTCCAAAAAGAGTTATCTTTTGTAATTGTTGGGCTTGATGTATTAAATCCTGTTGAGCTGCTTTTCTGCCTTTCAAAGCGACAAGCAATTGTGTTTCAGCTTGTGCCTGAATATTATATTTCTCGAGTGCTATTTTAGAAAACCTAATAATAGCCCCCACGGCAAAAGCCCCGGCAATAATACCACCGAGTTTTTTCATAGACGACCCAAAAGAATTAGTTTTCTTTTTGGCTTGGTCTATGCCTTTATCAAACCCTTCTTTTTTTATTCCGAGTTTTACATATAAATCTGCTAATTTCATGGCTCTAAAATTAATAAAAAAAGGCGGGCAATCTACCCACCTTTACTAAAATATTTTTCCATCCGTGCATTTCGGGCGTAAATTTCTTCAATATCCAACGGTTCCGCTTCTATTTCATCAATCGACAACGGCCATAAATCGTGAGCTGACTTCGGATGTTTCGACCATTGATTGTATTGCAAAAGAAACAAAGACCGGAAATTTGAAGCCGTTATATCCCTGTTCGTGATGTATGCTTGAACGATTGTAAACGTCTCCGCCGGTGTCAATCTAAAGAACTCGTCCTTTTTTATTCCGGCCACCCCGATACAAAAGGCGTAATCTTCGGAATAATTTACTTTTTTCTCTTTCTCACCGGCTTTTTTTTTTCAGATGTCATCCCAAAAGTCTGAGATTCCTTCCACGTTTTCATCAACCGCTGTTGGTTTTCCGCCGGTGCTGTTGCTATTGCAATTTTTAATCCTGTTTGCGTGAAATTCTCTTTTTTCCGTTCTAACATACAATAGGCCTTAGCAGAAAAGAACAGCATTTCATTAACCAAAACGGTCTGCCCTTTTTCTTCAATCCATTTATTATAATCGTCTGAAGTGCTAATGTTAGCATCTTCCCGGAATAGGAAAATCGACAAGTTAGTAAACGAAAAGCCAATTTTCCGATTTATTGAAAACCTAAGTCCAAGCCAATAGACCGGATAAGGGAGTGATAATGTTAATGAATCATGCATATCAATAGAATATTAATAACCCGACAATAACAACAACCGAAATTATAATCACCCAATTTCTGATTTGCTTATACAATCGGATAATATCCTTTTGATTTGCTATTTGTCTGGATTGATTCTTAATAACATTGCTTTGCGTCCATATGTAATCTTTTTCAGACATTACACGCTGGTGGTTTCAGTAACCGCTCCGGTAATCTGCAAATCACATGAAAATGAGTTCGATGCATTGTCGCCCCAATCAGATGATAGGTTAGAGATTAAAGCACTTGCAGTAATCAATTCAGAACCCGTTTGTGGTGTCGTTCCGGTTTCGTCGGTATATTCCGCAAATGTTACGGCAACTGCTGTTCTGGCTTCTTGTGCTGCGAACAATTCCCAATATCCCTTATCGGTAGATTCAAGGGCTGTCCCGGCAATACCAGCAACAGTCATAGTCTTGTTAGACCTACCGGCCACAAATTCAGACTCATTACCGGTGGTCTTTGAACTTGTTTCTATCATGGTTGTGGTAGATTTAAAACTCAGTGCGTTTTGTCCTACAAGCAGACCAGCGGCCAACTTTAATAGTACGAATGTTCCAATTTTTGACATAATTTCTCTGTTTTAGTTTTTCAAAAATACAAATTTATTCAATTAAAAAAAATAATCTTATCAATCCAACGTTAATTATTCCCGTTTCAGTCAATATTTCGGTAGTATTTGTACTGTTCAGCATGCAAGATTCAATCTTATAAGGACTTTCCAAAGCAAATGGGCTGCCATTATTTACCAACCCCAGAATATTATCGGTATCAGTATATAAATTCCCTAATCCTGGAGCGTCTTTATAGATAACCTGAATAAGAGTGTCGATATTGTACCGATAACTCGTCTTTGAGCCGATTTCTTCCTGATACATTTCGGAAATATAAACATATGGATAAGTAACCGATTTTGATTTTGGTATCCGTGAAAAAACATCTTTTCCGGTCGCTGTCTTTAGTGCCGGTACGAGTGCTTTCAATAATATCGGTCTTAAATCTTTCATTTCTTACGTTTTAAATCTTCACGCATCTGCTCGCCTATCGTTTTCGTTACGTCCACATTTTTCACAGCCCAATATAAAAAACTATCCATCACCTCTATTTTCTCTGCATAATCTACATTCGTCCCTACGGCTATTTGGTCTTTCACAAGGCCAGTAGTTGACAAATCCGAAGTGTATGCGTTTCCTTTACTGTCCGAATATGAACGCTGATTGTTGTTATTGATAATCGGCTTTTTACCTTTCACGTAGATTGAATTTCTGAGCCGGGAGGTTACAATATGGCCTTTCGCCTTAATCCTATTTTGAGCGGTGGTCTTTATTTTCATCCCGATTTTTGCCAAAGCAGCAATAGAAGATTTGCCCATAATCATTTTGAGATGGTCAAACTGCTTATTAAGCCGCTCCTGACTCGCCTGGTCTATTTCAATCTGTACGCCCATCTGCTATTATTTTTGTACTCGTTTTGTTTTCGTGAATTATAGAGATAATCCGTAAAGCCTGACCCTCAAAAACAAGGCTGTTATGTTGTGCTAAATCTTTTCCATTTTGGTATCGGATTGTAAATTCAAAACTTATCGTCCCGGATTCCAATCCATAAAGCAGTTGTTCTTTCATGGATAGCTGCCTTTTCTTCGTCCATGTTTCTACCGATGTCGAAGCGGCGGCAGTAAAACCTCCAATGTTGTCATCTGTCAGCGCACCGGGTGAAACTATCGTTAATCTTCTATTTAGTTTGCCAATATTCATTATCGGTACACTTTATAAGGTAGCAGTTGCGCCATTGCCGTAGGTGATAGTTCCTGATTGTTACGGTTTTCGTACATATCGGCAATTATCTTTAATAATATAGGCTTCATGCCATCCGGTAAATTCCCGGTAGTTGTGTAAGCTACCTCAATTGTAAAATCTGAAAGCGTTTGTACTAAGTCCAAATTCACTGAAAATTGAACAAGTCCGGTTTGGGTAAAATCCGTTGTGGTAACATCGTTAATCTTTACCGTATTAATTGCGCTATGTTCAGGATATGGAAGCAGATAACTTGTACTTTGCTCGTCATTGAAATACGTTATCGTCTTAGCAATTAATGACCGGTTACAAAATCGTTCAGCAAAAGCACGTGCGGAGGTTATCAGAGAGGTTATATAATCGTCCTCTGTCGAATAATCAACTTTCAGAGCTGCTTTTGCCTCTGCCAATGTTACCGGTTCCGTGCCGCTATTTACAGATTTTGTTTGAAACGACATTATTTTTTCCTTTTGTATTTAGGTGCAACGGCTTTGTTTTCGGCTTTAACTATCACCTTTTTACCGATTCCTTCCGTCTCGATAAATTCATCGAATACATCACGGACTTCGAGCATCTCACCTATTAAATGCCCATTGTAGTTTTTTAATAGCTTGAATTTTGACATGATTTTTCAATTTAAAATGTGAACCGTACGGAGGAATCGAACCTCCGTAAAATTCCAAATACGGTTATTATTCAAGCCAGAGTTTCAATTCCTGACTGTCTACGGTAGTTACTCCTGTCCCCGTTCCCGTGAAAATCACTTTATATTTTCGATAACGGTTTGCGGTTGCATTAGAAAGAACAATAGTAGTGTCCGAAGTCGTCCCAACCCAATTAATGGTAGATCCAATCTGTGCCCATGCACTGGAAGCAAATTTCTGACCGTAAAGAGCAACCGCAACATTTGTATGATTGCCAGAAGTTGAATCCAAGACACATAAATAATCCTGTGTGGCTGGAAAATCCTGCTTTCCGGTAAAATACATTGTTGCAGCGGTGCTGTTCGTTACAGTTATATCGTTAGTATAACTGACATAAGTGGCCGGTTTATCAATGTAGGCAGTTTGCGCGTTGACAAAACCCACGGCCATGATTGCAATTAAGAATAAAATAAACTTTTTCATTTTCTTATTGTTTTAAGATTAAGCAGTTACTTTTGTAATATCATTCAAAGAGGTGGCAATTGAGGCCACGTGAATGATAGCGGTCTGGTCTTGTGCTTCCACAATACACTGTGCACGCAGAAATAGAACAGCTGTATAAGCGTCATCGACAAAGTCGGTGCCGTTCATCTGACTGAATTTAATCTCCGGGTTACGTTTCCACCATGCCTGAGGCTTATTAGAATCGGCAATGGTCAAAGTGTCAGCGGTAACTTTGGAACTTCTGACAACGTTCAAACTATTGATTGTATAGTTACCGTTTATGCCTTTCACGAACAGATACTGACCGTTGGCGTCTTTGGTATATCTCATTTTGAAGAAGTCGGAAGGATTAATCCATAGCGTATCGAGACCTTTTTGTTCCGATAATTCTGCTTGTAAAATACATGAATCAATCAGGTCGCCGATGTTCGGAGTAGCAATAGCTGCCAACACTCCGGCAGTAGTCGGATTGAAAGCAGTAGACTGGCCAACAATACCATAAATATGGTTCGGGTTTACGCCGTCGCTACCATCACCAGTATAAAACTCACCATCAGCAAACAGCAACGCTTTTTCCTGCATTTTCATGCGGAAAGCAGAGGCGATGTAATCGGCATCTTCCAGAAGTTCAGCAGTAAGTGGTAACTTTGCACTGATTTTGGCCATTGCCCGGCTTTTCTCGACTGCTGTTCCGGTATCGGCAGTTCCTTGTCCGGTACCTTCACCGACGTATCCGACATTGGAGGTGTAAGCACCTTCAACCCAAAGAACACGGTTTCTGTTCTGGCCGATAAAGCCCTGGTTCAACATCGGGTAGAACGCTAAAGCCCTATCCGGTGCGAAGCCGATAGAATAATTCTGAGCGGTCATGTTTACCGTTCCGGTGATGTCGCTGGTGTCAGCTTTGATTTCAAACACACTCTTGGTACGGAAACCGTCCTTTTTAGCGGCTTTAAAATCTTCGCTTTCGATTAACGATTTAACGGCTTCATTCAAAGTAACAGATTTTGATTCGCCGATTCCTGATTTTTCCATTTTGGCAAGCTTCGTTTCCAAAGCGTCCAACTGGTCTTGCGCTGCCTTGCGCTCGGCTTTGGCGGCTTCGATTACAGTTTGCAACTCTTTGGCTTTCGCTTCGAGTGCATCTTTTGCAACTTTCTCGGTTGCGGCCTGTTTTTCTTCAAACAGCTTTTTAAGCTCGGCCTGTTTTTGTTCGATATTCTCGCCGTGAGTTTTCAGGGCAAGTTCTAACTCTTTTTTTTCCACTTTTTTAATTTTTAGAAGTTAATAATCTCAATATTTCTTCGACTGTCATTTGCGTTGTATCGGGATTTTCCGGCGGTGTTTCAGCCTTTTTGCCAGCGAATACAAGAGATTTCAGCTTTCTTAATTCAAAATTTATGTTTTCGTTCCGGACGATAGAGATAATCCGGTCAAATTCTTTGCTCAAATAGTCGGCTTTTTCTTCTGATTTCATGGACTGTATAACTGTCAATGGGTTAGCGGCTATTGTTACTATGGAAACTTCGTAAAGTTCAACCTCATCCAATACCCTTACCTCTTTTCCTGCTCTCGTTTCTTTGTGGTCGGCTGTTACCCGATAACCAACTGACAATTCTTTTAAAATTCCTTCTTTTACCTTCGTTTGGATGTCCTCATCAGCTGCTGAAACCATTACCTTTATTGGCAAACCCTTTGAGTCTTCGGAAATATTTAGAATTTTACCTATTGGATTCCAGATGTCATGCTGATAACAAAAAGCAATCCTACCAGCTCTGGTCTTTAGTGTTCGGGTAAACGCACCTTTTGCGTAAATTTCATTATCACTATCGATATTACCAAACACAGCCCCATATCCATTTATAATAAGGTTTCCGGCATTATCTGCCTTGTGGTCTATAATATCGAATGATTTAAATTGCAGTGCTTCCATGGCGTCCTATTTTCGCGTAAAAGTATAATATTTTCTTTTCATTTGCAAATTTATGTTATTTCGGTCAATAAAGTACATCTACAATTGGAAGTGTAGATATTATTTACTATATTTGTACCTGTTAAACTTGTAAAATCATAAACATGGCCAGAAAATTCAAAATTGACAATCTCGACAACCTCATCCAAATGTATCAATCCGGGGTTAGTCTTAATAAGCTCTCTAATCAAACTGGGATTCCACGAATCACGCTCAATCGGCATTTTAGAAAAAAGGGAATAGTGATGAGAACTCAATCCGACTCCGAGAAACTTAAATGGTCTCAAATGACTCCCAAACAGCGAAAAAACCAAGTACAAAAAGCGCATGATGCTGTTAGAGGAACGAAACATTCCAGAGAAACTAAAATCAAGGCTGCAAAAACGTTCTATCAAAAAAGCCTTAGAATCGGACTTTTTGAAACTGAAATTTCTGAAATACTTTCCGATTTTTTTCCCATGGTGCAACAATATCCTATTGATATTTACAATATTGATATTGCCATTCCCGAACTTTCCATCGCCATCGAAATCCAATCCAACAACAGGAGTAAACTCCGAAACATGTTTAACAATAAGCGAACTAAATATCTTACTGAGAATGGTTTTTTTGTTATTTATGTGATTTCTGTTTCTGGAAATCCTAAATCTTCGTTTAATGTTTTCAGAGTTGCACACAAGATAATCTCCCTTATTGATGCTTCTCGCTTTGATAAGTCCTTTTTTGGTAAGTACGTAATGATTGGGAGTGATGGTTATCCATTTACCTCCTCTCGTTACAATTTTAACCATATTACCAGAATAGAATAGCTTTTGTCCTGAAACTATTGCACTTTTTATAGTCATATCACCGGTATAACAGTTAATAACCTCCTCGGCTGCCCCGCTCATATCTCCGGGCTGCTGTAACCCATTCGGAAACGCTTCATCGGGTTTCAGCCCGTCGACCTCTGCTGAGTATTGTTCCATTGCAATATGTGAATCACGAACGTCCGGCAATCCGGAGGTACTCCAATATTTTTTAAAGGCCAGATGCGTTGACTTAGCGGCCATCATTGCGGCCTCATTACTCGCGCTTATCGTTTCGGTCTGTGCTATGGCTCTGGCTCTCGCTTGAATATTACCAGACATGAATTTACCCAGTTCACCGATTATTTTTTCCTTAATCTTCTCAATACCTAATCCTTCCGTTTCTGAATCGGCAATGATTTGACGTACAGCCGATTTCATCCGCTCCCGGCTGGTCATGGTGATAGAGGTGATATTGTCGCCAACCTTACCATTTATCAGCTGCTGTAATTGTTGCGAGAAAACAGATTCATAAAACGCTTCGTTCTCAGCCGCTTTGGATTCAAGTAATTGTTTTCTGGTAATCGTTCCGATAGGCGCGAACATCGGGTAAAACTTATTGTAAAACACTTGTATCGGAATCTCGCTCATGGTGTCGATAACCTCCGGCCATGTGTCGATAGCAGCATTTCTGAGATGTGGTAAAACGGAATAATATTGCTCAATTAATGATTTATGAATCATACGAAGCCCTTTCTTTTCGATTATATCCCGGATTCGGATAATCCTTTTTTCAAATTGCTTCGTCCCCTTTTTCATTATTCAGTTGTTTTGGTGCGTAGATAGTCGCTGAAATCTTTTGCTCCTGAATCGAGACTTACGGAATAATCAGACAGGAACGATTCTCCCATTCCAATAAGCGGCTCATCCATTAACGGGTTCTTAACAGGCGGTTTACCGGTGGCTTCGAGTATCTGGTTTGGTGTCCAGTATGCCTGCCGCATCCATGTAACTTTTTTGCCGATGTCGGTCTGTAATTCCTGAACGTTGGAATAATCAAATCCATAAAACAATCCAGCCGCCACATATTCCGGTACCGGATTAATCAGAAACGCTGTCAAATCACTTGCAAAATCTTCAAGGTTCGGAATGATACAATTTGACCAGGCATCTTTTTTGACTTCGATAACGTTGTTATAAGTCGAACTTGCTTTATCATTAAGCAGCTCGGACGGTAGCCCGAAAATATTACATAACACACGCCGCCCCTCTTGTGAGGATTTGATGATATTCAAATCAGCCGGGGAGATACCAAGTTTCAGCATTCCAAACTTATCGGGCAATACTACCGGATGACCTTTTTTGTATTTCTTTGCGTAATCTTTGAATATCTCCTCAATCTCGTCCTTTTGGTCGAGCGACAACCCACCCATTTGGTCTTGAATATCCCGATATAGAATATATGGTGGCGATTGGTTCTCAAACTGTTTTAACTCGGTCAATTCGGCTTCGTTCTGTTTGCTAACAGTTTTGGCCGCGGCTTTGAGCGGTGATTGTCCGTATAATGTACTGTTTTGGCCGAACAATGGATTAAAAAACTTCGAGTGAAGTACCTCGTCGGGATTAAATTCAACGGTGGTATTGGTTTCCAGAACGTAACCACCAACAGGATTCATCCAATTCCCGGAGCCGATAATCTCCACGTTATTCGACGGCATTAGCCAGATTTCCTGTGTTTTGCCTTTGTTTAGGCCGTTCTCAATAATCGGTTTGTACCAATATGAATTTCCAATAGACAGTTTATAGATAAAATGCCCCTCCCGAAAGTCGCGCATCTTCATAGTTCCGTTGGCTGTTCGGGTGAATTTAGATAGCTCGTGGTCGGTTACCTCAACACGTTTACCGTCTTTCATGGTGTACAAAACGAGACTGGCCTGTTCCTGCATCCTAATAATTCGGTTAATAATAGAGAAAACGTCCGAATTACCAGAATATCCTTCGGTGATATATGCTGTCGGGTCGTCAATCATTACATTGGCAACTCCAGCGATACGCTTAAATTCATATAAGGCACGGAGGAGGTCGTTTTTGTTTCCAGTGAGGGGGATAGATTTTTTATTGTTGAATGGCCACATATTTTTATTTTTTACGAAAGTATTAAAAAAAATTCATATATTACGTTTCTATCACATATTTTCCACCAGTTGCCTTTTTTCTAAATTCTACGGTTCCTGTTAATGCATCTTCTGCATCATCGTGTTCATTTTTACCTACTTTCATGTATTGAATTAAAGACGAGTGAAAAAGAAGATACAATTTTTGCCATTCTTTTGGGAAATATATAAGGTTTTGCACCTCCCCTGAATTAACAAAAATCCTGACGTTTTTATTAAGAGACTGATAAAACCATTTTATTTGCGTTTTATTATTCTCCATTGTTCGGAGATTCTTCTCTACATTCCGTGCAAATCCTCTACCGCCGTTGTTACTTTCAATAACAGCCACAGCCACTTCATGTTTCGATAACATTTCAGCCGTTTTTATTTCAGTATATTCCATCGGCTTTTGAGTGTACAGAAGATCAATCACGTAATTTCCAAAAGCATATTCGTCATAAACGATTGCACACAAGTAATCTTTCCCTTCATCGGCTGTGTCGATGTAGGCTTTCCTTATTTTTTCGCCTACCGGTAAAAGTTCGTATGTTTTAAATTCAGATTCATACATCAGTCCTTGAAGTGGTTTCGGGTTCTGCTGATAAAGCGACTCAAAAATATGCGGATTACGTTTTTTGATGAGTAACGTTTTTTCAAGGGAATGTCGCTCCGGCCATAGTGGCTCACCATCCTCTCGCTCATCTAATTCAGTAGGCTCGCCGATTTTTATTGAAGGATATTTTATTACAATCCACCCCGATGAATTACCTTCCGAAAATTCACCCTGAATATCCAGTAACCTTCCAGCTAAGTCTTTCTCGTGCCATCGAGTAAACACTATCAATATCTGACTATCATTGTGCAACCTTGTATCTGCAACCGTATCAAACCAATCTTCAATATTTTGTCGCACAACGGGTGACCATGCGCTCATGGCATCCTTATACACATCGTCAATTATCAATATATCTATTTTGTCGCCGGTAAGCGCTCCTCCAATACCGACCGATTTGAGGCTGCCATCAAACCCTACTATCTCAAATTCTTCTGAATTACGGAGTGCATTGACAGAAACGGTAACTACATTTTTCCCTGATAACTTCGTTTCTGGGAATAGTTTTCGGTATTCATCATCGTCGATAATCCTTTGTATTTCCCGATTAAATTTCCGCGCCCGCGTTGATGAATATGAGATTATACCTATCCGCAAATCAGGATTATGTCCTAACAAAAAAGCCGGAAGCCTTCTCGTTGCGCCTTCGGTCTTACCGGTCTGTGGCGGCATGAAAATCATTAGTTTTTTAATGTCCCCATTGGTGAACTTCGTAAGTATATCGTAATAATGTCGATGAAATTGTGCCGGTTTAAAGGCGGCGAAAGTAAATAGAGTGAAGTCTAAGAGGTTAGTCCGGCTCTGTCGCTTTACCTGTTCTGCGAGTATTTCGATGTCATTTTCCATGATTTTTGATTCGTAAAAGCCGTTGTCTTTCAGCTTCAAGTTGTTCATCTGTCATGCTTTCATAAGGTGATTTAATAGTATTCTCAAGTGCTATCGACTGATGCGGTTTGCCATCAATCTGCTCCATTATCATTTGAAATGCACGTAATCCGGTAACATTCGATTTCATGGCAAGAGTTAGTACTTTTGTAGCGAGTGCTGTTTCAGTCGGTATTTTGAAAATGTAATATGTAATGTCTTCTCTCACCTCTGTTCGTAATAGCAACTTTTCAGGGAGGGCAAACTCACCATTTTTAGCCAGCAATTCTTTTAACCGCC
>JAACEJ010000028.1 GCA_011682565.1 Actinomycetota bacterium
GGCACGTCGTCCGCCCTGATTTGTGCCGGACTGGGAGTGAGAAGTTTTTTGTGCGGCTTGTGGGGCCATCACCTGTTTGTACACTTCGACTTGAGAATGAGATGTTACAAAGCTTTTCGGTTCAATACGGCGATTTTGTTGCTCCTCGATTTCGCCGCCAATATCAAAAACTTTGAACAATGTGCTCACAACATTCCTGTTAATGTCCTCGATCATTTTCACAAACATTTTATAAGCTTCACCTTTATACTCCAGCAGCGGATCTTTTTGACCGTAGCCGCGGAGTCCGATTCCTTCACGCAGATCGTCAATTGCGGCGAGATGCTGGCGCCAGTTCTCATCAATTTTGTCCAGAGTATAATATCGTTCGTAACGCGTTACCGTCTCATCACCAATTTCTTCGACGCGGCGTCGATACAGATTCTTCGCCCAGGAACTAAATTCATCCATCATCACACTGGGATTTGTGGCTGCGTCACTATCGTCCGCAAAGCGGGGGCCCTGACGAAACACCAGACGGCATTCCGCTTCAATGCGTCTCACCTGGTTTGCATCAAGATCTGCCCCATCGCCGAGGACGTTACTGATAATCGTATAAATCGTATCGTCGATCCACATGTAAATAGAATCGCGAATAATTTCACCGCTTAATTTCTCCTGGCGAAGACGTTCCGCACGGTCGGAATAAATCTTGTATAAATTCAGTCCCCAGGCAACAAGGTCTTCTCTGAAAGAGGCCAATTTCTGTTCATCTCCGTCTGCCGGAAATGAGTGAGTGGGTTTGCTAAGGAACATGTATTCAAAATACTTACTCAACAATTTCTGCTTTTCAGAAGTTTCTACAGGCTTGTGCAAAATTTCCTGAGAAACAGCAAGGATCGATGCTTCGATAAGTTCCTCGATCGTTGCGTCGGCGAACATCATTGAATCATATCTTTGCATGTTTTCTTGGAGAATGGTGTAATATTCTTCTCGTGCAATACGTGCAACACGCTGTGTTAATGATAAATCATCATCTTTGCCTGTCGGAATCTCATCAAATACACTGCCGAAAATTCTGGCAAGAAAAGTTTTCTGCCAGGGATCGAGTTGGGTAATATTTTTACCATTTTCCTCGTCCATTCCTCTAAAACTATAGGAAACGATGGATTGCAGGAAATTAGCCGCGCCAAAGTAACCCAAAATCCTGTGGCGAATTTTCTCATCATCCTGCTCGCCCAAAGGAAGGCCATGCAGCCACTCGTTGAGAATCCCGATGAGTTTTGCCCGGCGAATAGTACGAATTTCCTTACTTCCGATATCCGGTCTGGCAAAAAATACGCGCTCAAGATCGTTCAGGAATTCGTCCGTCTCCCATGAAATGGACGGCACATTAAGGGACAAATGAATATTCAACAGGCCAAAAACATATATCTCGGCCATCTCTGCAAGGCTCAATTTTGAAAAGCTAATGGCGTGAAATCCATCCCTGCATTCCCGGCATCTTTCCTGATAGTGGTCCTTTGCCCAATCGGTAATTCGTTTTTCCAGATCGGAAGCTTGCACACCTTCTGCCTTGTGCAGCCATTCCGGTGAACCACCAAAAATGCGCTTTAGCTCCAGCGCGATACCATCATAATTCCACTTGGAAGTATCCCGGGTCCCGGCGTCGTGTAGCTGAATTTTAAGATGAACCAAATTGTCAATCAATGAATTCACATCACAATAACCAAAAATGCGATGGCGTTCCTGCATCTGGCTGAAATGCTGCTCTTCCCCGATTCTCTCCTGTACCCATTCTGAAACTTTTTCTCTGATCTCCGAATACTTTAATTGCTCAAGGTCTTTAACCGTAAAATCCGGTTCGGCACCGAAAAAATGCTTTAAATTCTCCAGCAATTCATCGAGCTTCCAATCACCACGTTCATCTTCCTCACCGAAAAATAATTTGGACTTGGATTCTACCAGGTCGTCGGCATCAGCGAAACCCAACAAGTTTTGCCTGCGCTTGTAAATTATTTTTCGCTGCTCATTAAGGACGTCATCGTATTCGAGCAGATTCTTTCGGATATCAAAATTGCGCTCCTCAACTTTTTTCTGCGCACGCTCGATAGATCGTGTGATTAGCGGATGTTCTATACGTTCGCCCTCATCCATCGAACCCATCCGGCTCATAATACTCGTAATTCGGTCGGAACCGAACAGGCGCATAAGATCATCTTCGAGGGAGAGATAAAACCGACTCGAACCGGGATCGCCCTGGCGCCCTGAACGACCACGCAACTGACGATCGATACGTCGCGCTTCGTGCTTTTCCGAACCAATGATATGCAAACCACCGGCTTTGACAACTTCCGGCGTGAGCTTAATATCCGTACCACGTCCGGCCATATTGGTGGCTATTGTTATCGCACCGGGCAAACCCGCTTTGGCAACAATCTCTGCTTCGGCGTTATGATACTTTGCATTGAGAACCGTATGAAAACGACCGCTTTCCAGTTCGCGCGAGACATCCCCTTTTTTCAACCAGTTTGCGATGGGAACACCGCGGCGTGTAAACATTTCGCTGAGTTTTTGTGAAACATCAACCGAAATGGTACCTATAAGAACAGGACGCCCATGTTCGTGCATACTGATGGCTTCATCAATAAGGGCGTCATATTTTTCCTTCTTTGTTCTGTAAATGACATCATTATAATCTTCTCTGATCACCGGGCGATTCGTCGGAATCACGATTACATCCATTTTATAAGTGCTGAAAAATTCCTGTGCTTCGGTTTCAGCAGTACCGGTCATTCCTGCAAGTTTGTCGTAAAGCCGGAAAAAGTTTTGCAATGTGATCGTCGCCAGAGTTTGGCTTTCGGCCTGGACTTCAACGCCTTCTTTCGCTTCCAAAGCTTCATGCAAACCATCGCTGAAACGCCGGCCGGGCATTAATCGTCCGGTAAACTGATCGACAATCATGACCGCTTTTCGTCCCCTGGCAGAAGCCGCACGACCGCGCATTTCTGATTCTTCGGGCGTTTTCACCACATAGTCAACGTCTTTTTGATAGAGCGTGTAGGCTTTTAAAAGTTGGGAAATATTCTGCACCCGATCTTCAACTTCATTGTATTCCCGCCACTGCCGGTCCCTGGTTTCCTCCATCATCTTTCGCGGCTTTCGCTCAAAACTTATGCGAAACCAATGCTCAATCTCTTCTGCGGTTAAAACGACATTTTGCGCGTGCGCTTTGGAGAGCAGTTCGTTCATTTCGCGCTCTTCAAGCATAACATGCTTGCCGCGAAGATGCGCTTTTTCCTTCGCAAGAAGGCCGTCCAGTTCGGAACGCGTGTTTACTTTTTTGCTGCTCATTTGCAGCAACTCGTCACGGAACTTTTGCAATTCTTCAGCATACGGAAAAAACGGCAAGCCATCCAGCAATTGGGGACGAGCAGATTTTTTCAAGCGCGCAGGAAAGCCTTCTTTAGCTAATTCAAAAAATGCATCACTCTCCATTTCAGAATCATCAAGAAAATGCTCCAGTTTTTCCGTAACCTTTTCTCGTTCCGCAACCGTTCCGACAAGGATGAGCATGCCATTTTCGGACAGCCCATTGATCTTTACATCATCCAACAAAAGTCTGCTCGTTTCCACAGGGCCGTCGGACTCGAAATAACGGCGTAAAATTCTCCGCACCTCCAATGGCGTGAGTTCACCGCGACCCATCACACGAAAAATACTTTGCATAACCCCATCAATACGCTCAACATCCTCGAAACGTCGTGACAAGCTCAAGGCATCAGTCTTTTCTTTTATTTGAAAATGGGTAGCAAGAAAGGCGTCGAGGCTGAGCCGAAGAGCAACAGAATTATCTTCATCGCCAACAGCGCGTGCATGCCGCCATTCTTCGATTTTTGACTTGACCTCGGCAAAGGGCCGTCCAAGAAGATCATCCAGTTCTCTACTGCTCAGGCCCACGATCCTTTTCTTTTCATCGATACGAAAAACGGCAGATAAATCGTTTTTATGTTTTCGTAAATCTTCATCAAATTTAAAGACAATAGCCCGGGGTTGTTCGGCAAAATCAGCAAAGAAAGCACGTCCCAGTTCAGTTAACTTGACTGTTGGTGAAAACTGTCCGCTTTCTTCTTTTGGCAAGATCACTTTGTAAAAATCCGTTATTTTTCCCCGGCGTTCATTTTCAGGAAAAGAACCGAGGTACTGATGGATGGCAAGAATATCTTTTTCCAGATGTTCGATGGCAATCACTTTGGCCGCATAATCAAAGGTAGACTGGTTCAAAGTTTCGTCCAAAAGCTTTTGAATTTGCTGATCCCTGTCTTCAACCAGACTGCGGTCCGGAAGAATATAAAGATCGGGGTTCCCTCCCAGCAAAGCAATGCGCCCTTTTTCAGTAATATGTTTGAGGATAGCACCATTATCAGAAAACTCAAAATATTCCTGTTTCCGATCCGCCTGAGCAGATGATTGAGTTTCTGCGCCATTTCCGCTTTTCAGCATAGAATCCAGTTTTGAGATAAATGGAACAATAAGCGGATCGCCGTCATGCAAGATGGTTAACAGAGCAAGCCTGCCTTCTTCGCGTAATCCGACAGGGCATCCGAATTGTTTTTCGATGTTGAAAAAAGTGTTCTGCAAATTACGGCGGCGCTCCTGCTGCTGGCGCGGGCCACTGAAGCCGCCGTCCACATCCGCCTCGTCACGAATAACTGTAAACAATTTTTCCAGAGCTTCTACGAGAGAATGATATTCGGGCGTATCCCCTCCCTTTTCAAAATACTCTTTCCCCTCCTCATTCAGCCCATTGACAACCCGATCCATGCGTTTGGCAATCAGGAAATAACGACGCCATGCGCTTCCTTTGTCGGTGCGTTTGTTTTGAATCGCTTCATTAACTTTTTCGCTGATCTTTTCAAATCGTTCTGTGAGGATATCAAGCGCCTCAATTTCTTCTTTTGGAACTTCAGTATTCACATTGCACAAGGCAATTCTCCCATCCAGACTGAGGCCATTGCAAAAGCCGGTCATGGGATCGTGAGTAAAAAAGACAGATGCTTTCTTTTTATTCCCCATGCGCGAGAGGATTTCATCCATTTCATCAAGTTTTTGAATTTTGCTGGCTACATCCTGATCCCGGCCGCCGGAGAGAAAAATCCGTCCCTTTTCCGTAATATCGACGACATGGCTTTTTTCGTCGATGGTGTAGTAAAGCTCGCTATCCACCTCGTGCATAATTTTATTGATCTCGTACTGCCCCTGGATGCGTTCGATAAGTTTTTTCACCCAAAATTCCGAGGTCATAAGATCGAGCAGCACCTGATTTTTAGGGTCACCCCTTTGGGCACGCAAAAGCATCATTCCGGCTTGATCTTCGTCCTTCTCGAGCAGCGCTTTTCCTTCGGTAACCAACTCATCGACCAGTTCTTTTTGTTTACGATATAAATTGGAAACAATGGGCTTAAGTTCGTTATAAATATTCCTTGGAGCACCCACCGCTCCTGATATAATCAACGGTGTTCTGGCTTCATCTATGAGAACACTATCAACCTCATCAACAATCGCATAGTGCAATCCACGCTGAACGACCGACCAGACATCCGTTGACATATTATCCCGCAAATAGTCAAAGCCAAACTCGTTGTTCGTTCCGTAAGTAATGTCCGCATTATACGCCCGCCGACGTTCTTCCGGATCCATGTTGTTGTGAATGGCCTCAACAGTCAACCCAAGAAATTTGTAAACTTGCCCCATCCACTCACAATCGCGCTGCGCCAGGTAATCATTGACGGTGATGAGATGAGCCCCTTTTCCTTCCAACGCATTTAAATAGAGCGGCATTGTAGCAACCAGGGTTTTTCCTTCACCGGTTGCCATTTCAGCGATTCTTCCTTTATGCAGAACGACACCACCAACGAGTTGTACGTCATACGGCACCATATCCCATTCGGCTTCAGTACCACGGACTTTCCACTTTTTACCGCGCAAACGCCGGCACGTGTCTTTGACGGCAGCAAAAGCCTCCGGCAAAATATCGTCAAGTGTTTCACCCATTCGAAGGCGGTAACGAAATTCATGGGTTTTTGCTTTCAGTTCATCGTCTGTTAAGTTTTTATAGCTTTCAGCAAACTCGTTAATTTCTCCAACAATAGGACGAATGGCTTTCAACTCTCGCTCAGTACTCGTCCCGCCCATTACTTTAGCAAAAAACTTTTCAACTTTTTCTAGCATTTATATCAGCCTCATAAAATGTAATTTCTTAAATTTTAAACACACCAGGTTCCATATAAAAACCATCGCCGCTCAAGCGAACGGCGCACTTTTCGAATTTTTTGATTCTCTCAATTCGATTTCTTTTTTGAATTCTTCTTTTTTCCGCCTAAAAGAAGCCCGCGTCCGGTTTTTACAAGCTGCTCATGTGTCTTTAGTTCATCGAGAACCGCATCGAGGATGCCGTTAATAAATCCCTTGCTGCGAAAGGTGCTGAATATTTTGGACAATTCAATGGCTTCATCAATGGATACTTTGGGCGGAATATCCCAAAAGTGCAAAAACTCGCAAATGGCCATACGCAGGATGATCTTATCAACAACGGCAATGCGGTCGAATTCCCAATTTGCCGATCGCGCCCGAATAAAAGTATCCAAATCTTCGCGGCACTCGTAGGTTTTTTCAATGATCTCGCGCGTAAATTTGCTGATATCACTGCCATCCGTACCCATGGGCAGAATATCGCGGAGAACAGTATTCATCGAGTTGCCGGAAAGTTCGAGAGCATAGAGCGCTTTTAACGCAACCATGCGCGCTTTGTGGCGAGAATGCGGAAGAACAGATTCACTTATTTCTTCATGTACAAATTTATCCATCACATCACTTTATAATATTATGCCAGCCGTAAACATCTTTTCGCTCGCCGTTTACATATTCAAAATACCGCTTTTGAATTTTTTCTGTTATCGGCCCGCGAGATCCATTACCCACCGGTATATGATCGATGGACTTGATGGGACTGATTTCCGCCGCAGTCCCGGCAAAAAAGACTTCGTCCGCGATATACAACATTTCGCGGGGAATATTTGTTTCAATAATTTTTATGTCAAATTCAGCGGCGATTTTCAGAACAGAGTCCCGCGTTATTCCCGGCAAAATGGCTGCACCGATCACCGGTGTGTAAATCACACCATCGCGAATAACAAAAATATTTTCCCCGCTTCCTTCACTCACATAACCAAAAGAGTCCAAACCAATGCCTTCAACATATCCATCGGCAATGGCCTCCATTTTAATCAATTGTGAATTCATATAGTTTGATCCGGCCTTGGCCATGCTTGGCATAGTGTTCGGCGCCATCCGATTCCAGGAAGAAATACAAACATCGACGCCGACATTGATGGCTTCGTCGCCGAGGTATTTCCCCCAATTGAGTGCACCAATGACAACCTGTACCGGACAATTCGACGGATCGACGCCCAGACTCTGGTATCCCCTAAAAGCAATAGGACGCACATAAGCGGATTCGAAACCATTGACTTTGATCGTCTCATTGCACACGCCTGTAATTTCCTCCCGGCTAAAGGGGATCGGCATACGGTAAATTTTCGCCGAGTCAAACAATCGGCGGATATGATCTTTAAGCCGAAAAATGCTGGGTCCTTCAGGAGTTTTGTAGCATCTCATCCCTTCAAACACGCTCGATCCATAATGTACAACATGCGACATGACATGTATCGTCGCATCCTGCCATTGAACAAATTTTCCATCCATCCAAATTTTACCTTGTTCATCTCTTGGGTCCATGAGATTCTCCTTTTTGAAATGATTGCATCTTTATCCTGTTTACCTCAAATCCTTTGCACGAAGCTGAACAGTCTTGCGGCCCATATATTCATTTTCTTCGATAACATAAGCTAAATCCAGGTGCGATTCTCCCGGGCCGATTCGATAGAACAGATCGCCCATATTGAAACCGATAACGTCGAATACTTTTTTATGCTGACGAACTTTAAACTTTAAATGATTCCTACCAACGATTAACGGTGAGCCGACAACCTGAAGATTACGGGAGACAAAAACGGGGCGCATGTTCTGTGGACCAAACGGCGCAAATAGTTTCAGCATTCGTATAAAGGCTTCATCAATATCATCCAGATTAATTTCAGCGTCGATGGATAGTTTGGGGATTAATAAATCTCCATCCAACCGCTTCCCGGCAATTTCTTCAAACCTTTTTTTGAATGCTTCAATTTTATCTTCTTCAATGCTCAGCCCTGCGGCATATTTGTGCCCGCCAAAGGCGATGAGCAGGTCTTCACAACCTTTCAATGCCTCATACAAATCAAATCCCGATATGCTGCGGGCGGAACCTTTGCCCACACCATCTTCAATAGATATGAGAATTGTCGGACGGTAAAAACGCTCGACAACGCGGGACGCAACAATTCCGATAACTCCGGAATGCCAGCCACGCTGATGTAAAACCAGCGAACATGTCTGATCCTTAATAAACTGCTGTTCGGCCATTTCCAGAGCCTGATGAAACGTTTCTTCATCCACGTCTTTACGATGCCTGTTTTCCTCTTCGAGGATTCCGGCAATGTTCCGTGCCTCATACTCATCTTCGGAAGCGAGAAGCTTGACGGCGCGTTCGGCATCTCCCATACGACCGACCGCATTAATACGCGGGGCAATAATAAAAACAATCTGTCCGGTACCGATTTCTTTGCCATCAAGACCGGCTGCGCGCATGAGCGCTTTCAAACCGACACTTTCACTGTCATTTAACCGTTCGAGACCTGATTTGACAAAAATTCGATTTTCGTCGACAAGAGGAACGATATCGGCAGAGGTACCTATGGCCACCATATCAATGTATTTTTCAAGAATCGACAGGTCGATATTCATTCTTGTCAACAATCCCTGCCCCAGTTTGTAAGCTACGCCAACACCGGCCAACTCCTTGAATGGATAGGAGCAATCATTACGCTTTGGGTCCAAAACAGCAACGGCATCGGGCAGTGTTGGGCCAGGCTCGTGGTGATCGCTGACGATAACATCGATTCCGAGAGAATTCGCCTCCTCGATTTCACCATGTCCTGTAACACCGCAATCCACAGTAACGATCAGATTAATCCCCTTTTCACGCGCCTCTGTAACAGCCGCTTTTGACAAACCGTATCCTTCAAGCTGCCGGTCAGGAATATAGTAGCCGACATCGGAACCGATTTCCTTTAATAAAAGATATAAAAACGATACGGATGTAATTCCATCGACATCATAATCCCCATATATGAGTATTTTCTCATCACTCAAAACAGCACGACGCAATCTTTCTACGGCAGCCGTCATATCCTGCATTAAAAAAGGATCGTAAAGTAGATCAGTTGTAGGGCGAAAGAACCTTCGTGCACTTTCGAGGTCATTAATCCCCCGGCGCAACAAAATAGCGGAAATAATAGTCGGTACATTCAATTCTTTTGAAAGAGCATACGTTTCTTCTGATATCGTTCCTTCGGAAAGAACCCATTTTAAATCCATATAAAAATACTCCCAAAACTCGTATACTAAAACAATAAATTCCAAAGCAGATCGATAAGCCGAATTCTGTCGTTCCGGTAAAAACCGGAAGGGCGATCATTTATCTGGGATGCCGGTTTCCCGACACCTCAAGCGACCTACCCGGGGGTCAAACGAGACGGGCAGCCTCTCCCCCTCTATTTGGTCTTGCTCCGGATGGGGTTTACCCTGCCCTCAATGTCACCATTGAGGCGGTGAGCTCTTACCTCGCCTTTTCACCGTTATCCCGCAAAAACGGGACTGTGTATTTTCTGTGGCACTTTCCGCGCCTCACGACGCGTCCGCGTTACGGACCATCCTGCCCTGCGGAGTTCGGACTTTCCTCATCCCGGGCTCACCCGGGACGCGATCGCCTGATCTGCTTTGGAATAGAACAAAGATAATTATTGATCGTTTGTGATTCTATTTCTCCTCTTTTCCATCAACGACCTCGTCATCGAGATCGGGACGATAAACGAGAATTCTGCCGCACACTTCACATAAATAGAAATCGTTCATCATGCGTATTTCCATGGCCCGCTGCGACGGGATGTGCGCCGAACACTCGCTGCACGCGCCATCTTTTAGCTGTGCCAGGGCCATGCCGCCTCTGCCGGCACGGATGCGCTCGTAGTGATTCAAAATCGGCCGGGGCAAAAGTTCAAGTAAAGGTGCTCTCTTTTCATTCAGAACTCTTTCTTCATCCTCGGTTTTGATCAGCATTTCTTTCAGAAATTGATTCGTTTTATCCAATTCAGCCTGTAATTCCTCAATCGTTTCCTCAGCCCCCTTGATATTGCTCTCAATTTCACTTACTTCTTCCTCACGTTCCAAAGATTCAAATTCATATTGATCAATTTTTTCCTGAGTACTATCGATTTCAGACGTAATCGCATCGTATTCTTTGTTGTTTTTAACATGATAAAGCTGATTTTGATATTTTTTTAGATTTTTATGAAATAATACGACATCACTATCGAGTGTCGCTTTTCTGGAATTTTTTTCTTTTTTGTCATCATGCAACTGCTGCAGATTCTGCCTGGCATCTTGCACTTGACGTGAAAGCGATTCCACTTTTTGCGGTAAATCACCTTTGGCATCGGTAAGTTCTTTTAATTTCCAATCAATATCCTGGAGTTCGATGAGAGCTTCCAAATTCTTTCGCAATTTCTGTCTCCTCAATTATAGTATTTTTGTTGTCCAAAATGCGTAGTATTTTTGTTGTTTAAAATGCATGGTATTTTGTTGTTTAAAATGCATAAAAAAAAGTGCACCCAAAACTGGATGCACTTGTCAATTACTCAACCAATACAAAAGGCCACTGACACATTTAAGACAACGAAAGATTTGTAGCATTCGCCAAAGAGCTAACATTTTCACTTTATAAGGTTTTAGGTTAAATATGCTCAAAAACTTTACAACCGGACTTTTGTTGCGAACAAAATCTGTCTGGCAGTAAGTTAAAAATTACTGCAATTAAGGTTAAAAATCAAGAGAAAAGATGCAGTAAACGGCTAATTCGGTGAGATTGTGCAAATAATTTACTTTTTCTCAGTCCTCTTCAACAATTTGATCCAGTCCCAGACGCCCGGTCAGATACAGTCCTTCCCGCATTATTTTTATATCTGATGACATCTCGGGCATAAAATCGATATGTGCCAAAATATCTTTTTCAAGATCGATCCCCGGCGCAATTTCTGTGAGCATTAATTTGCCGGAGACCAATTTAAACACTGCGCGCTCGGTCACGTAGATGACCTGCTGATTATTATCAAAGGCATATTGGCCGCTAAAGGTGATCTGTTCCACGGATTTCAATATTTTTTTATGTTTTCCCTCACGTTTAATTGCAAGATTGCCTTTAACAATCTCAATCTCCAATCCACCGGCAGTAAACGTGCCGACAAAAACGACTTTTTTGGCATTTTGGGAAATGTCCACAAACCCTCCACAGCCGGCGAGCCGATTTCCGAATTTGCTGACGTTGACATTTCCCTCGTTATCCACTTGGGCGAAACTGAGCACAGCAAGGTCAAGACCACCGCCCTGGTAAAAATCAAAATTGGAAGGCATATCCAGAATCGCGTCGGGATTTATGGAAACGCCAAAGATGGCACCTTTGGCAGGAACGCCGCCTACCGGGCCTTGCTCAACGGTAAAATGCAGCCAATTGCTGATGCCTTCTTCCGCAGCCACAGCAGCAACGCCGTCCGGCATCCCGAAACCCAAATTAACAACTAAATCCGGCTTTAATTCCAGAGCCGCACGCCGGGCAATGATTTCCCGCGCGTTTAGAGGCAAAGGAATGAGACTGTTAACCGGTACACGTTTTTCGCCGCTAAAGGCCGGATTGTACTCGCCCTCGTACGTCTGCCATTGATGCGGATTTTCGATAACAAAATCGACAAGAATACCCGGAATTCTAACAAGGCGTGCATCCAGCGTATCCGCCGGTACGATCTTTTTGACCTGCACGAAAACACGTCCACCGCTGTTGTGCGCGGCCATGGCCATGGCAAGGGTATCGAGACAGGCAGCTTCATGCTCAAAAGAAATGTTGCCATTTTCGTCGGCAATGCTGCCCACTAAAAAAGCCGCATTGATGGGAAAAGATTTGAAGAATAGATATTCTTCATTTTCTATTTCTTTCACACTGACAATTTCCGGCGGCGTCTGTTCATTGAGTCTCCCTCCTTCCACGCGAGGATCGACAAAAGTGTGCAATCCGGTTTTGGTAAACAAGCCGGGACGCTTGGCCGCAATTTCACGAAACAGCAAAGATATGGCTCCCTGGGGAAAATTATACGCTTCGATCTCGCCGGTGAGCGCCATTTCCGCCATGCGCGGCGACCAGCCCCAGTGCCCGCCGATAATGCGTTCGACCATGCCTTTGTGAGTCAGCCGGTTCAGCCCCGTCTCTTTGGAATCGCCAAGACTGGCCGCATGAACGATGGTTAAATCCAGGGGATGTCCGGTTTGCAGGAATCGTCTTTCCAACGCCTGCAAAATGAAATCCGGTTCCAGCAATCCGCCGCCGGAGCCGGATATACATATCGTGTCCTTGTCCCGTACATGCTCTGTCGCATCTTTTGCAATGTACTGTTTCATGTGATCCCTTTTTTACTAATGACTTTTAACCTGAAATATTCTTTCAGCTTTCAGCTTCTCAGACAGCGGCCCAGGAAATGCAATTCGCGCAATCTCCGGTTTTCCAATTGACCATTGCAGCGCCTGTCGTGAATAAATTCGCGTTTTTCCCATAAAGTAAAAATCGCCCCACGGAATGCAGAACGGCGCATGACCGGAAAGATTTGTCGCAAGGTACAAACCATCCTGCAACAAGCCTGCTGTAACGCACCGTCGATAGCGAACAGCTCCAATCCGGATTGTCTTCTTTCCAAGCAAAATTCCTGTCGGTACAGTTTCAGCAGGATACTTTTTTGCCAGCTTGCCCCATGTTCCACTTTTTGCAAAAATTTTTAGTATTAGGCGGTAGAGAAGCATAACAAGTGCAAGAACAAGTAAAATCGAAAGCAATAAAATTAATCCAGCCAAAATGATTATGAAAGCTGATTTCATTTTACGAGTCCTTTAAAATATCTTTATGTGCGCCGCATTTCAGAAAAGAATAAAATCTTTGTTATTAATCCATGATACAAGCACACATCGTGATATTTTTAATGCATCAAATGCGTTGCACGTGGCTAATTACTGCATCAAAAAACACACTCGTTTCAAACCGCAAGAATCCTCTCCAAAAGAGCGTTAAACTTTTCATCAATTCTTTGATATTCAGGATTATTATCATACCACTCTATTATTTCCTTTGCCCCCTGAAAGAACGGTATGGATGCATGAAAGCCGGGGACAATTCTTTTTATTTTCGAGTTATCGAAAACAA
>JAACEJ010000400.1 GCA_011682565.1 Actinomycetota bacterium
TTTGTCTCTAAACGATTGCGGAATCCGCTTCAGCTTTTTAGCAGAGTAATCGAAGCCTGCCAGAATTGTATAACCCGTTGCAATGCTTTTTTCATCCCCAATTCTTGTGATTTTATAATTAATTTTGAATCGTGCGCGGGTAATATTGTCAACATGAACTTTAATTAATAGTTCATCTCCCCCAAAAGCTTCCCCGGTATATTTGATGTATGCTTCGGTCTGAGTCAGTGCAACGCCATCGCCAATGTTTCCCTCGCTTATGCCGAGTTCTCTGAAGTAGCGAATCCTTGCTTCATGAAAATAAAGAAGCGTTTTATCATTGGCGAGGTGCCCGCCGTAATTTATGTCGCCTACACGCACCGTCAGTTTTGTTTGAAAAGATTGCATTTTTTCCGTTTAATAATTAATCAATGGAATTCAAACTGCAATTTAATTCAGAGAAACAGTAAAATCAAGTACTCATTTTCTACACATGATGAACTGTTTTATTCGGGTGGGTTTTAAAAGTTCCTTCCGGATTCTCAGCCAGAATTTTTCTTATTTTTGCCAGTAATGTATTAAAATGATATGGCTTTTGAAGAAATCCATGTGCGCCCTGATCCAGTAGACCCTGCATTTTATCATTAAAGTTGTACCCGCTCGTTAAAAGAACTCTGACATTTTGCTTCATCTGCTTCAATTGTGCAAAAGTTTCTTCGCCGCCCATTTTGGGCATCACCATATCGAGAATGACCAGGTCTGTTTCCTCCCAATGTTTTTGAAAAAGATCAATTGCCTGCGAGCCATTTTCCGCCAAAAAAACTTTATAGCCAAATTTTTGCAAAATATCTGTTGCCAATGCACAAACACTGCTGTCATCATCAATGACAAGAATGACCTCATCTCCAACAACGTCCGTTTCGTATTCGTGTTGTATCTCTTTTTCCGGTTTGCCGCTGGCCGGCAGATGGATGCGAAACTCCGTACCCTGCCCGATTTTGCTGTTCACTTTGATAAAGCCGTCCATCTTTTTTATTATGCCGTAAACGGTCGACAGCCCAAGTCCGCTGTTTCTGCCGTTAGCTTTTGTTGTATAGAACGGCTCGAAAGCTTTTTGCATCGTTTCATGATCCATACCGATGCCGGAATCTTTTATCGATAATACAACATATTTCATTAAAGTTTTTGTTCCCATGGAATCGGATTCTTTTTTAATATCTTCAGTCGCTGTATGGATGGTTAATGAGCCGCCATCCGGCATGGCGTCTTTTGCGTTGAGACAAATATTCATAATCACTTGAACAAGTCCGCCGCTGTCAGCTTCAACAGTTGGGAGATCGTCATCGAGCATGGTTGTAATCTCGATTGAGCTGTCCAAGGAACTTTGGATGATGGAAATGGCCTCAGCAACGAGATTATTCAAGTTAATGGGAATGCTTTCATAACTCACATCACGTGCAAAGGTGAGCAAACGGCTTGTTAATTCGGATGCCCGCGTCGAACTTTTTTCAATAGCATCGAGATATTTATAAAACGGATGTTCATCCGGCAAACTCGTCTTCATAAACGATGCGTATCCAAGAATTGATCCGAGCATGTTGTTAAAGTCATGCGCGATGCCGCCGGCCATAGTGCCAATAGATTCCATTTTTTGTGCATGGTGTAATTGCCGCTCAACCCTGACATGATCCGTAATGTCAAAGAGACGCCCCCGGATTTCCTTTAATTTTTTATTGACAAACTGACCTACAAGCTTTTCGATAACGAAAATGGTCTTGCCACTACGGTTTTTCCAGACTGATTTGTAAGATTCGCTTACTTGCTTTTTTTGAAGGAGCTGCATCTGCCATTGAAAGCTTTTTTTGCTTGGATAAAAATCGTATATTTTATGCTGCTTAATTTCCTCCTCACTTGTAAACCCCAAAAGACGGACAAACACGGAATTGCAATAATAAATAGAACCTTCAACGGAAACAACAAAATCGCCCGTAAGACTCTCTTCCTGATATCTTTTGAATTTATTCTGTAATGAAAGGAATTTGCCTTCTTGCCGTATGGCCTCTGTGACATCGTTCAGAATGAGTAGCATTCCCTCTATTTTGCCACGGTCATCAAACAATGGGAGTGCTGTCAATTCAAAGTACTTTTTATGGCCGGTACGGTCAAGCAAATAAGTCAGGTGTGTATGCGTTGCATTCTTGATGTGATAGAGCACATATTCAAACGGATTTTGGATCAACCTGCTTGTGGTTGCATCGTAAATTTGAACCTGGCGGACAAAATCTTGTCCCATAGCTTTTTTTGCCAAACAAGGGACGAATTCCTGCGCCACAGAATTAAAATATGCAATTTTCCCATCAGCATCCAGTTTGATCACCGCTTCCCCAAGATTTTTCATCGCAGTAGACAGCCATTTTTCACCTGGGTCTTTTTTGTGCTTTTGACGGCGAACGGAGTCTATGATTTTCTTCAGAGAAGTCGAGTCCACAGGCTTTCGTAAAAAAGCGGCAAAGCCTGCATTTTTACTGCCGACCAGGCCATCTTGTTCAGCGTCAGGTTGTAATAAAACGACAGGAACCTCATAACCATTTTGAAGGCGGAGAGCCGCTTCAAGATCAGGTAATAGTTCTTGTGCCTGCGCATCGATGATTACAAGATCGGGACGCTCTTTCTTTATTTTTTGGAAAGCTTTTTTCCCCGGGGAAATACATACTTTACAGCCCAGCTTGTTGAGCATGTCTTTAATCTTAATTGCTTCGAGTTCCTCATTTTCCACAATGACAATATTAATTGTCTCCACTCTTCCGTCTCCTATGCAATTTTCGGATTAGAATAAAGTATTTTAATTCAGACGCTCAATTCGGGATGTCCTTGCAAAAGGTTGCATTTTAATCGATTTTTCAATCAGTGCCATTTTTGATCATCCATAGATATTTGTTTGATTACCATTTAGTTAACAAATCCCGTCACATTGGGATATATTTCAAGACTGCAAAGATTCGCCGATGCTATAAAATAAATTTGAGAACTCGAGGAGGTAAGAACCTCAAATATGCTTGATGGGAATGCTGAAAAAGATTTGCGAGTCAGAGTTGCACATTTTTGAATGTTTTGCTAGTTTGCTTGACAAAAGGGGTCACATATTATAGTGTGTTTATACCTACAGATAACAGCATTTGCAGAAGGGAATTTTGACCTGTTTAAAAAATTAGACAGTACGCAAACAACGTTTTATCAGTCATTTGCAAGAAAAACGGATGAATGTGTTCATTTTTATAAGCAACTCTTTGCCTGTTTCAGGGCCAAAACAATTTTAGTTTTCTGCTCAAGTCTTTAAATGACAATGCATTACCTGTACTTGTAACAGGCATTTATTGCATGGCATGGAATTCGCCTAAGGAAGGTGTGGATATCCAATCTTCCCCATATATAATTATAGAAACTGTATCGCAAGAGATAATGTGCGGTCTGAAATTTAACAGGAAAATCAACAGAATATGATTCAAAATGACCCTTTTTCTATGAAAAATTCAAGAGCGCAAGATGATGCAGATGCGCGAGCGTTACGCTCGGCAGGCAAACATCGGAGACGGAAAGGTTTGGAGTTATCAATGAGTTCTTCCATAGTAATAGCAAGCGATGATCCTGAAGTTGCAAATGTCATCGTTAACATATTGGGGAAGAAAGATTATTTTATGCTCATTACGAATTCAAAATTACAAGCTTTGTGGAAATTACTAAACCAGGAATTAAGGTGCCTGATTTATGATTTTGAACTCGAAAGTGATTCCAATATTACTTTTATAAATATTATAAAGTCTGTTCGGCCAAGATTACCGATCATTGTTTTGTCGCCTGATAATTCTCCTGAAATGATTAAACAATTAACCGAAGCAGGTATTTTTTATTACGCGTTAAAACCGCTCATAAAAGATGAGATGGAGCAGCTTATCGATGCCATCGATGGGTTGGTAAACAATTGATCATGAACATTAAAGCCGGGAAAAGTTGTGAACACAACATTTTATTGGCTTTTTACAAAAAAGATGTTCGGGCAGTATGGATTACTGTAAGTGACATGGCGGAGCTGTACCTGCATTTTATCAGTTTTAAGTAGGAGTAAAATATAATGCTTCAAGATACGAATCGAAAAACACTCGATGTAGATGAATTGGTGATTAAATGGAATCGAGCAATAGAGAAAGGCCGCTCTTCCGCTAAAAGGAAATCAACCAGGAAGTTTTTAAAAAAGCATTTGGTCGATCCAATTCTTGTTGTCTTTGTTTCAACGTTCATCCTGGTGTTGCCACAATCATTTGTTCGTTTTATGAAGAAAAGTAATCTGAGTCTTTATGTACAAAACCTGATCATTCGGTCTCTCGATGTTTGCATGGCGATAATCGGGTTAATT
>JAACEJ010000401.1 GCA_011682565.1 Actinomycetota bacterium
TTTTGAGAATCCAAATGGTATTGTGAATCTTTATCAATAGAATAAATCAAAATATTAGTATCAACAAAAATTCTACTCATAAGCTTTTTGCCGAATATTTATATTATCAAATGCGCCATTCAGCTTGAAAGTATGAATCTTCTTCTTCCCATTCTTTCTATATTTAATAGAATGAATATAGCTATATACCTGCTCCAATAAATTTTCAGGCATTTCATTGATTTCCTGCTGTACTTTTTCTTTTGTAGTCATTTTGCTCCCTCCAAAAAAACTATATCTACTCTTTTAAAATATAAAGCTATTCCAAATATATGTCAATCAGAATTTGATCAAATAATATGAATGGCTATTCTTTTGCTTCCCGCAAAAACTGCTCAATAGATTCAACAATAGCATCGGCACATTCATTTCGATATTTATCGGATTTTATCAACATTTCTTCTTCAGGATGAATCATAAAAGCCGGTTCAATGAGAACGGCCGGCATTTGCGGCGGCCGGCACATTGCAAGGTTATCAAAGAATAAACCATAGTTATTCAATTTCAATTTTTTCAACAAATGCTTTTGCAATGATACCGCCAGCTTGTAGCTCTGCGGGCGATAATAGTACGAGCTTGTTCCGCGATTTCTGAACGGATCGACGCCGTCCGGCAGGCCGTTGTGATGAAGGCTCAGTAAAATATCCGGATCGAGTATTTTTGCCAACCGAACTCGCGCACGCAAGGAAATCCCTTGTTTGCCCGTTCGCGTGTAATAGACAACAGCGCCTTTCGATCTGAGTTTTTTCCCGACAACAGTCGCAAGCATCAGATTTGCATCCTTTTCCGCAAAACCGGTCGGGCCGACGGCACCGCTATCAGGTTCGTGGCCGGGGTCGAGCAAAATGGAAATCCAGTCCAACGGCGAATGCGGCCACCCGGAAATTTTCGGCGATTTTTTTATATCAATACAAAAATTATCGTTTTCATCATAAAACGGATTATAACCCCACTGCTGTTTTTGGTTCAACCCGATGCTTAATTGGTATGCATCCGGAGAAATCTGCTTCCAGCGTATTTCCCTGATCAAGGGATCGTTGAAATTGTGGCGAATCCAGTCCGTATCGGAAGAGATACCGAACATGATAATTTTCAGCGCCTGCGGCCGGGTTGATTGTTCGATTCTAAAAGGCACCCTTTCTCCGCTAAAAACTTTCACCCGAATTTTTCGTCCCAGATCGTACGTTCGGACAAGCTGTACAACAGCATGTGGCGGAGGCGTCCCCGCAGGCAAAAGGCGAACGCTTTTTTGCTGTACCCACCCCTGCTCCAGGCCGGAAAGACGAGCACGATAATAATCCCCTTGCTTACCGGTAATCCATAACCTGACTCCCTGCGGCAAAAAGTAATAATAACCTTGCGCCGGTCCGGTTCGCAATACCGTCAAATCCGGGAGTAGCTCGGCGACGCGTGGAAGACTTGTATCAACAATCGACAAATGACCGGCAGCCGTTTTCACAACGGAATCGCCGGCTGCATTTTTTAATTTGAAAATGATACGCCGGTCGGCTCGCCAGTCCATGGGCTGAATCAGGTAGCTGCCCGTATAAATTCCGCGAATACTATCAGACAAAAAAGTCATTTTGTCGCCAAAAACGCTTTCGCCCCAGTAAAAATCCCGCGGCGGATTCTGTTCGGCCATAGGAATATTTTCACGTACGCCATCGATGGTAAAACCGGCTTTGCAGCCCGGTGTTCCTTTAAAGGAAACACGGAACAAATCACCCTGGACAAGCTCCAGGTCGTTATTCGGGAAAATATATTTTTTATCGATTAAAAGCGAATCGCATGTGGTTGTTTTCAGCAGCGGCGGAATGAAAACCGAGCGCTCGACAAATGTTGTGTCACCATCCAGAAAAGCGGCACAATGAAAAGTAAAATCGCCCGGCTCGATCGGCACATAAGCAAGGAAAGCACCATTCTGATAAACCTGACATTCGTTACCATTAATCACGACCTGAGCATCCGGCGTGCTCACCTGCCCGAAAATAAAAGAAGAATCACTGGCTGCCGCCGTGACGGTGCTGCCTTCTTTTGGATAGACGATACTGATTTCGATTTTATCCGCAGCATTTAATGCAGATGAGAACAAAACACCCAGGAAAAAGGCAATGAAAATTTTATTATATTTCATGGTATTCGTTCGCTTTTATTTTGAAATGAGGTGCATAAAAATATCTTCCAAACTTACATTTCCCCCGAATTTCCGACGAAGCGCTTTTATTGTATCACAAGCGACCATCTTACCCCTGTGAATTATCCCCACACGATCACATATTTTTTCCACCGTATCTAAAATATGCGAGGAAAAAATGATGGTCACACCGCTTTCGCATAATTGCTGCAAATGGTTTTTAAACCAAAAGATGCTTTCCGGATCGAGAGCATTCGTCGGCTCGTCCAGCAATAATATATCCGGCTCTGCGATTAAAGCGGCAGCCAGGGATATTTTTTGCTTCATGCCATGAGAATAATCCGCAATAAGTTGATTTGCTTTTCCTTCAAGACCAAAGTTTTGCAACAACGACTTTATCTTTTCTCCCGAAATCTCACGAGGCACTTTTCGAAGATCAGTAATGAATTCAAGGAATTCCATACCCGTCAAATAGTCGTATAACACCGGATCTTCCGGGGCGTAACCGATCCGTTTTTTAACCGAAATCGAATTTTCAACGGCATTCTCACCGTCAATTAAAATCTCACCCTTGTCGGGCTTGAGCAATCCAATCAGGCATTTCATCAAAGTGCTTTTTCCCGCACCATTTGGGCCTATTAATCCAAAAAGCTCTCCCCTTTTGATTTCTACTGAAAAATCATCGAGCGCTCTTACCTGTTCAAAAGACCTGGACAGATTTTCAATTTTAATCATTTATAAAATTTCCAGATTTTTAATTCGACGCAGAACCCGAAAGATTGCATAATAGCCAAAAAACAAAAAAGCAATCGTCAATGGCGGAAAGAGAAAAACAGTAAAAAATGCCACGGCAAGGGCGATGTATAAATTATACCACAGCGGGGCATATCGGGAATAAGGATACGAATAAAGTGAGAAATTGTTTTGTATAAAAATCAGGGTGAATGCAAAAAACAGGGAAAGCGAAAAAGAACCGGCAATAATGGCAATGTCCATTCCCTGGCGGAGCACTAATAAAATAGTCCCATAAATGATGAGCCACAATAAAGGTGTGAACCCCACCCAAAACTTTCCCCACCAGTAATGGCGCGCTCTAACCGGATGCATTTTTATGATTTGTAGAAATTCAATATTCTCCAGATTGAATTTAAACGATGCATTGGCAATCAGGAAAGCAGCAAAGATATTGGAAAATAATAGCCAGCTTGAAGCATTTTTTATCCCAGAAATTGTCAGCATACCCCCGGTGGTCATCACGATCATAAAAAGAAAGATGATCCAAAATGATTTGTAACGGCGTAGTGCAAAAAGGGAATCCTTGCGCACAATCGACTGCTGTGACCGCGGCACGACTAGCAGATAAACTTGCAAAAACCAACGATCAAAATAATGTCGGGATTTTTTCGGGTGAGAGCCAAAATGCTCCGGGAAATAAACATATTGTTTTGCAAGAGAAACCGACAACAAAAAAACAGCTAAACCCGATAGAGCAACATTTACAAAAAGAAAAAACCAATAATGAAAGACAAGACCGTCCAACCTGAAAATGAGAAAAACGATTACAACAAACGTTACAATTGTACCGGCAATCCGTATTTTCCTTTGCGGACAGCAACGCGTTTCGCGGAAAATAATTGCGCCGGCAATTCCTCCGGATGCGCTCAGAAAAAAGACCAGCGAATGAATGAAAATCCAGTAAAGAGCAAACTGAAAGGAAACATGCAGCTTGATCACAAAAATAAAAAGACTGGCGAGCCATAGCGGATAAAAAAGCAAAACCGGAATGAAAAGGTCAAATACAGTGACTTTCACAAATGAACCGATGGAGAGCGGTTGAAACAGAAGTAATTGCCATTGTGGACTTTTCAGTTTCCGATGTGCCTGGCTAAGGCCGGCTAATAAAACGACGGCATAAATTATTTTTGAAAATCCAATGAAAAAATTCCATGCTTTTGCTTCGCCCCCCGTTCTTAATACCCAATAAAGCTTAAGGTTCACTCTGTCCAGATAAAAAGCAATGGCAACAACAAGGAAAATTAATAATTCAATTCTTGTGATTGTGTCGAGCCTGCGGGAAAGATAGTTTTTTATACGCCTTTTTTTAGCCCGAAAAATTGTTCCAAATTCATCCATGCTTCAAAATTGGTAATTTTTTTCGATTAAAGCAAGGCTAAATTGTGGTTGATGGTTGATGGTTGA
>JAACEJ010000402.1 GCA_011682565.1 Actinomycetota bacterium
GTTGTTCAATCCAGCGGTGATGCGACTCCTCCAATAGCGGATTTACCTCCGGCACAGGATTTACCTCCGGCACAATAGACAATTTCTATCTTTATTTTACCTTTGTGCAAAAAAGTAACGTGGAGCAAGCCTGGGGTGCAGGGAATTTATTATATTTACCAAGAATAATACCTGACACCAGATATTTGAAATGTGTTTTCTAAAAGGAGCATCGGATGAAATACACCAATTCTGTCTGCCTGAAAGCATGTGCATCTCTTTTTTTAACAATACCTCTGATTGTAGGGGTAGCCAAGATTACTAAAATTCAAAAAAGTAATTCTAACCTAAAGGCCCTCATTTACTCAACTCCATCGATTCCCGCTTTGCCGCCTTTAACAAGCAATGATCATCCAACGCCACCCATTCCCCCATTGCCACCGCCGGGGCTGCATTAAAAACTTGAACGAAAGTAACATTGAATCTACTGCGGGGCTTGTTAATTATGTAAGTAAATTTTTCTTTCGATCCTCTGCAACTGCGTTTGCCGCTACCCACCCTGTAGAAAAAGCCGCCTGTAAATTAAACCCGCCTGTGTCGGCGTCGATGTCCAGGATTTCGCCGGCGAAATAAAGCCCCTGGACAAGTTTGGATTGCATTGTTCGCGGATCGACTTCTTTCGTGTCCACGCCACCGGCGGTAATGATCGCTTCTTTGAACGGTCGGTTGCTCTTAATTTGTAATCGAAAATCTTTAAGCCATGTCCGCAGTTTTTTACGTTCCTGCGCTGAAACCTGGTTTGCCAATTTATCGGGAGGGATTCCAGTTAATTCGAGACACACCGAAATCATTTTCTGCGGCAATAAGAGTTTTAACAGCGAGTGCATCTTCATTTTGCCGTGCTCGTTTAGATCACGCAAAAGACGGGCATCGAGTTTTTCCTCAGATAGTGCGGGCTTAAGATCAATGGAAATCTCTACTTGCTGAGATTCTTTCAAGGCAAAAGAAACGTGTTTGCTTACGGTGAGAATCACGGGGCCTGAAAGACCGAAATGGGTGAACAGCATCTCGCCAAATTGTTCTTCGTGCTTTTTGTTGTTAATCCACAGGATTACTTTGATGTTTTTGAGGCTCAGACCCTGGAGTTTGCGAGCCGTTTCTCCTGCCGTTTCCAGGGGGACGAGCGCCGGCAGGATGGGAATAATCGTATGGCCCACAGATTGGGCAAGCCAATAGCCGTCTCCTGTCGATCCGGTAGCAGGGTATGATTTTCCCCCGGTGGCAATGAGAACGGCTTTTGCATAAATTGCAAAAGTACCTGTTTTAACATTTTTGTTCCTCATTCGCACGCCCTGCATCTTTGCTTCCTCTGCAAGGAGACCTACAACTTTTGTGTTCAACATGATTTTTGCGCCGTTTTGCTTTGCCCATTTTTCCAAAGCATCCACAATTTCTTTTGCACTATTGCTGAGAGGAAAAACGCGGCCACCACGTTCGATGCCTGTTTTAACGCCAATGGATTCAAAAAAAGTAACGAGTTCGTCAGAGAAAAAATGTATAAACGCCTGTCGCAAAAATCGGCCGTTCCTTCCAAAGTGATCCATGAACTCTAAAAGGGGAGCAGCGTTAGTGAGGTTGCATCGGCCTTTGCCGGTAATGCGCAACTTGATAGCCGGGCGAGGCATTTTTTCCAGAACGAGGACCTTCACACCCTTGTTAGCAGCAATTCCGGCGGCCATCAATCCGGCTGCACCCGCCCCAACGACAAGCAAATCATATTTATTTTGAATATCTTTTTGCAAAAGAGAATCTCATATTATAAAAGTCGAAAATCCAGAATCCAATATCCGGTATCAGCCATCCAACATCCGATAATCGTCATCATGTATAAAACAGCACCCAAACGTCTCCTACGCCAGAGTCTTTCGCCCCATCACCTCCCGAATCGCATTAATTCTCTGCAAGACAGGAGGATGTGAATAGTTCAGAAAAACATAAAACGGATGCGGCGTTAAATTCGTCAGGTTGTGCACGGAAAGATTTTTTAACGCCGTTACCATAGCTTCCGGATTGTCTGTTGTCTCGGCCGCAAAACGATCCGCTTCAAATTCATTATGCCGTGAAAGGATGTTCATAAAAACGGCGAGGATCGTTTCAATGGGCGAGTAAAGCATACTGAAGAAAAGCAGCCCGGCATAAACGGATGTATGTTCCATATAAAACGCATCAAAAAGTCCCTTGTGCGTCAGGAAGATGGAAAGCAGAAAAAATACGACGCCCGTGTGCAAAAAACTGATGATCATACCGATAAGAATATGTTTCTTTTTATAATGTCCAATCTCATGCGCCAGGATAGCCACCATTTCCGGGATAGAGTGCTTTTCGACCAGCGTATCATAAAGTGCAATGCGTTTGTTTTTACCAAATCCGGTAAAAAAGGCGTTGGACTTGCTCGATCTTTTAGAGCCGTCAATAACGAAAACGCCGGCTAAAGGATATTTCACTTTTTGGGCATAACTGATAATGCTTTCCTTTAGCTCGCCATCTTCCAGTGGCGTGAATTTATTGAAAAGCGGCATAATCCATGTTGGGGCGATGAACTGGATGATCAAGGTGAAAACGGTTGTCGCCGCCCAGGCATAAAGCCAGGCGAATGAACCTGAATATTGAAAAAAGGCCAGTAAACCGGCGAGAAGAGGCACTCCGAGCAGGACAGACAACATCATCATTTTGAGCAAATCAAGGGTAAATGTTTTTAAAGTTGTTTTGTTAAAGCCAAATCGTTCCTCGATGACAAATGTACTGTAAATGCTAAAGGGCAGACTGATCAAAGAATTGAGGAACACGAGAATACCGATGTAAATCAGGCCGGTCCAGACAGGGGAGAGCTGCCAGGAACGCACGAAGATATCGAGATAATTAAAACCGCCGAGAAACCAAAAAGAAAGAGTTATGACCAGGCTGAAGCCGGAACTGATGAATCCAAAGCGTGTATTAACGCGTTCATATTCCCGGGATTTGGCGTATTTTTCTTCATCATAAACATTTTTAAATTCTTCCGGCAGCTCTTTCTTCAGGTGCGAGAGATTGAGAACTTCCGCAAAAACAGAGAGTAAGAATTCAATAATAAGGGTGGTTAAAATAATAATTGCATAGATATTCATGTAAAACCTTTTGCAGAATGTGGATTTATTCAAGAGAAATACGTCATGTCATCCAAAGGATTGTTATTTTAAAAGATCGCTTTGTCGCTTCGCTCCTCGCGATGACATGTTTTTCTACTTTACGAATTTGGCATTCAACTTTCCCTTTTAAACAGCGTTCTATCCTCAATGATTTTGCCAAATTCATTTTTCAGGCATTAAAATAAGCAAACCCCCGGAGTCCCGCTTTGCGAGAGTTCCGGGTGTCCGATAACCTTACCATATAATTGCCCGTTCATTTTTCGGCCGGTACAACGGATCGCCCGGCTTGACATCGAATGCTTTATAAAACTCGGGCATATTTGAAACCGGTCCGTCCGTTCGGAAACGACCCGGTGAATGCACGTCTTCCTTGAGTCTCCGCATCTGTGCTTTGGGGCGAATGTTCTGGCGCCAGACCTGGGCAAACGCCAGGAAGAAACGCTGTTCGGGTGTAAATCCATCGATCTTTTCAGGACGGGGTTTTCCTTTAAGGGATTTTTCAAGAGCCTGATAAGAAATATTTAGCCCGCCCAGGTCAGCAATGTTTTCCCCAAGCGTCAGTTCACCGTTCACATGTAAAGAGTCGAGAACGACATAGTTATTAAATTGTTTGGCAAGTACCTGCGCGCGCGCATTGAACCTTTTTTCATCCTCTTTTGTCCACCAGTCACGCAGATTCCCTTTTGTGTCAAAGTTCCGTCCCTGGTCATCAAATCCGTGTGTCATTTCGTGTCCGATGACGACGCCGATGGCACCATAATTTACAGCATCGTCTGCCGCATTGTTGAAAAATGGTGGCTGCAAAATCGCAGCAGGAAAAACGATTTCGTTCATCGTTGGATTATAATAAGCGTTCACTGTTTGCGGGTTCATGTGCCACTCGGTGCGATCAACCGGCTTGCCTATTTTGTTCATTTCGCGGTGAAAATTAAATTGATTTGCACGCACAAGGTTGGCAATGTACGAATCGCGCTTTATTTCCAACTTTGAATAATCAATCCATTTATCCGGGTAGCCGATTTTTACATTCATTGCATCAAGCTTTTTCAGGGCTTGTTTTTTTGTCGATTCCGACATCCAGTCCAGTTTTTGGATTCTGGAACGAAGAACGGATTTCAAATTCATCACCAGGTTGAGCATCCGTTTCTTTGCTTCCGGGGGAAAATATTTCTTTACATAAAGCTGAC
>JAACEJ010000403.1 GCA_011682565.1 Actinomycetota bacterium
CAGCAAAAGTCGGCGCTCATTTATTTTAAGCGGTTTAGTATCCAGCCTGACAGCTTTTGCGGCGATGATGTTATATCCTGTATGGCGTTTCATCATGCCGCCAAAGGTACCTGAATCCACACAAAATTCAGTGAAAGCAGCCAAGGTGAATGAGCTCGAACCCAATAGCGGTAAGGTATTTCCCTTTGGCAGTAAACCGGCTATTCTCATTCGATTGGGAAATGGCGAATATCGTGCATTCACTGCTGTGTGCACTCATTTGCAATGCACAGTACAATATCGTAAAGATTTTAAGCTTATTTGGTGTGCCTGTCATAACGGTCGGTTTGATATGAATGGAAATGTTGTTTCCGGTCCGCCCCCCTTGCCGCTGGAACGTTTTGAAGTCGCAATCAGCGGCTCGGACATTATTGTTTCGAAAAGAGCCTAGGAGAGATTATTTTGGATAAATTGATAAAATTGTCAAACTGGTTCGAAGAACGAATTGACCTGAGCGGTGTTAAAAAATTTGCCGATAAAAAAGTGGTTCCCGTGCACAGACAACATTTCTGGTATGGTATCGGTGGAATTACGCTTTTTCTGTTTATCACTCAGATCATTACAGGCATTCTTTTGCTGCTCTATTATCGTCCTGCCGCGGACAGCGCTTATGAATCCGTCCAATTTATAATGACATCTGTTCGTTATGGGTGGTTGATACGCTCCATTCACAGTTGGGGCGCAAACCTGATGATCTTTTTTCTTTTTGTGCACATGTTCAGCACATTCTTCATGAAGGCCTATCGCAAACCGCGGGAGATGACCTGGATAAGCGGGGCAATCCTTTTAATCCTCGCTCTGGCTTTTGGTTTTTCAGGCTACTTGTTGCCTTGGAACAAGCTGGCATTTTTTGCAACAAAAGTAGGGACTGAAATGGCAGCCGTGGTTCCCGGCGTTGGCAAACATATCCTGATATTTTTACGCGGCGGCGAAGATGTAACAGGTGCAACTCTGACTCGTTTTTTCGGTTTTCATGTTGCTCTTTTACCCATGACGACTTTTTTCGTCCTTTTGATTCACCTCATTTTAATCCAGGCCCAGGGCATGAGTGTTCCCCCCACGCTGGAAAAAGAGTATAAAAAGAATCCCAAAACGATGAAATTCTTCCCCGATTTCATATTACGCGATGCTGTTGGATGGCTTGCCGTGCTGGGACTTTTAGGTGTGCTTGCGGCTCTCTTTCCGTGGGAATTGGGTGAAAAAGCGGATCGCTTTGCTTCGGCACCCATGGGCATTAAACCCGAATGGTATTTTGTTTTTCTATTCCAAACATTAAAATATATTCCCGGAAGAATATTTTCTTTGAATGGCGAAGCACTCGCGATATTTGCCATAGGATTAGGAGTGTTATTTTGGGTGTCTGTCCCGTTTTTTGACCGCCGTGCTCAAAAGAATTTGCCGAGCAAAGTTTTTACAATAATAGGTATTGTCCTTATTATTTACATCATAGTGCTGACGACAATTTCCTATTTTTTTAGTTCATAATTTTGGCTGACATTCTTCATAGAGAGGATGCGACATTGAAAAAAATAGAATTCACTGTATTGGTTCTCATTACTTTTATCATTGCTGCCGGCGCCCAACAGGGTGACAATAATAGTACATGTGTTGTATGTCATCGGGATCAAGACCCGCCTCTGTCGACGCCTGTCAAGCAACTCAAGACGAGTATACACAATAATCCAAAATTATCATGTGCCGGCTGCCATGGTGGCGACCCCACTGCCGAAGATGCGGACGTGGCCATGTCAAAGGCCAAGGGGTTTATTGGAAAGCCCTCTCCTGAGCAAATTCCAAAGCTGTGTTCCAAATGTCATAGCAGTGTTACGTTTATGCGAACTTTTAATCCGAATGTGCCTGTGGATCAATACCAGTTGTATTTGGCCAGCGAACATGGCATCCTTTTAAAAAAGGGCGACAAGAAAGTGGCTACATGTGTCAGTTGTCACGGCGTGCATGATATAAAAAGAGCGAATGACCCAACATCTCCTGTGTTTCCATCAAATATTGCAGATCGCTGTGGAAAATGCCATGCTGATGCCGATTATATGAAGGGCTATTCCATTCCCACCGATCAATTGAGTGAGTACAAGAAAAGTATTCATGCAAAAACATTGTACGATAAAGGCGATCTGAGTGCACCGACGTGTAACGACTGTCATGGAAATCATGGTGCCATGCCGCCCGGGATCGCATCGGTCGCCAATGTTTGCGGGACGTGTCATCTGGTTCAGTCGGAATACTTTTCCGCCAGTCCTCACAAAGAGGCCTTTGATAATATGGGCGTTTCAGAATGTGAAGCTTGCCATGGAAATCACGCAATTCAGAAAACAAGCGATCAAATGATTGGAACCGATGAACAGGCTGTTTGCACCCAGTGCCATGATGAAGGCTCGCAAGGTTATAAAGCCGCAGCATCGATGCGAAGCGGGCTTGATAGTCTGGCGATGGAAATATCCCTCGCAGAAGCCATGATCAGCCAGGCGAACCAGGCCGGCGTGGAAATTCAGGATAAAAAGCTGAATCTGTCCAAATCAAAAGATGCTCTCATTCAGTCCCGTGTGTTGATTCATACCCTTTCAATGGATAAAGTTGGAGGGAAAATAAAACAAGGACTTAAAGCGGCAATCAATGCCCTGGAAATCGGTCGGCAGGCTTTGAAAGAAGTCGGGCATCGTAGAAATATGTTGATTATTATGGTTGTATTGACGTTGCTGGTGGCCGGGTTTTTAGTACTGTACATTCGAGTTCGTGAAAGAAATAATGACTGACAGAAAGTCTGAAAGTAATTCTGAAACAAGGCAACTTTTGGACCGGGTTCGTCTGCTTGAAACCAAAGTAGCGAATTTAGAGCGAACGGTAAAATACGCTCAAAACAGTCGTGATGCGATCAAGAAAACACCGGACAGGGACGAGTCTTACATCGCAGAACAAGCCAGGGAGCGGCATGATAAACAAGTATCACTGGAAGCTACAATAGGCCAATTTTGGCTGGCGAGAATTGGTGCAATTGTTCTCCTTGTGGGCATTGCTTTCCTGATCACATATCCTTTCGCAATGATACCTCGCATTTTAGCAAGTTTTTTTGGATTTATAGCGGTAACAGGTATGTTTGCCCTATCCTACTATTGGCGTAAAACTTTTGCTTATCTTTCACAAATTCTTCTGGGTGGCGGATTTGTATTACTTTATCTTGCAACACTTCGGTTGCACTTTTTTAGCACCAACCCGCTTGTTTCGAGCAAATTGACCGGAATCATCCTGATTATCTTTGTGATGACTGTAAGTCTTTATTTTACATTGAAAAGAAAGAGTGAAGGTTTAACCAGCGTTATCCTGACCCTCAGTTTTGCGACAGCTCTTTTCAGTGATTCAATGCAATTTGCTTTAATTGTCATTGTTCTTTCTTCTGCTCTTTCTGTTTATTTGTTTGCCCAATTTAATTGGCGAGCATTGCTCGTTTATAGCCTGATATTGGCATATTCTACACATCTCATCTGGCTTTTTAACAATCCGGTTATGGGACATCCGTTTCAGGCCATTGAAGCCCACCATTATAATTTGATTTATTTGTTCACCTATGCTGCCCTGTTTTCACTTGCCCGGGTTTTTCGTAAAGACAATTCGTCTATGGGATTTATGGATACATTACTCACCTTTCTCAATGGACTTGGCATACTTGTTCTCGGCATGATCAATATCATAACTTTTTTCAAATCCCAGGTCAGTTTGATTAGTTTTTATGCATCCTTGTTCTTTTTGCTCATTGCTGTAGTTAACTGGCATTTTTTGAAAAACAAATACATTACATCTTACTATGCATGCTTTGGCTATGTTGCTTTAAGTATTGCGATTTTTAGCCGATTCAGTTCCCCTGATTATTTTATTTGGTTGGGACTGCAAAGTTTGCTCGTCATTTCTACGGCTATTTGGTTTCATTCCAGAATCATTATTGTTGCCAACATCTTTATTTATCTTGGAATTTATTTCGCCTATCTCTTTCAGGCTCCATCCAATAACTTTGTCAATCTGAGTTATGCCATCACTGCATTGGCCAGCGCCCGTATTTTGAACTGGAAGAAAGAACGTCTGGAATTGAAAACGGATTTCATCCGCAACGTTTATTTGTTTTGTACTTTTGTTATTGTGCTTTACGGGTTGTTTCACGCCATGCCGTCGAAATATATCAGCCTTTCATGGCTGGGCGCGGCTCTTTTTTATTTTGGCATGAGTTTGCTTCTTCATAATATAAAATATCGCTATCTGGCAATTTTAACAATTTTTGCAACCGTAATTCACATCTTTTTAAT
>JAACEJ010000404.1 GCA_011682565.1 Actinomycetota bacterium
CCAGAATTAATTATTCAAGAAAGACACTTTATGAAATCCGCAATAAAACATCAAACAAGCAAATCCGAGTTTAAAATTCCTCTTGAGGATGACTGGAAAATTCAATCTACCGAAAAAGTAAACCATAGCGGGGAAACCATTTCTTTGCCCGACTACAACACAAAGAACTGGTTCGAGGCTCAGCTCCCTGCAACAGTGATGGCTGTACTCGTTCAGCACAATGTCATTCAAGACCCATTTTTTGGTACCAACCTGAAAAATATTGATCGTCAACCTTTTCAAAACCCATGGTGGTATCGAACCGAATTTCAAATTGATCAGAGCAAAACTGCCATTTTAAATTTTGACGGCATAAATTATAAAGGAGAAATTTGGCTTAATGGCGAAAAGATCGCGGACGCGGAAACGGCTAAAGGCGCTTTCCGCCGTTTTTCATTCGATATTTCCGGCATCATCAAAACAGGCAAAAATGTCCTCGCCGTCAAGGTCTACCCGCCGCAGCCCGGAGATTACAGTATCGGCTATGTGGACTGGAATCCCGCGCCGCCGGACCAAAACATGGGTATTTTTCGCCCCGTTACTTTAAAGGTGAATGGCGGCGTCGAAATCAGGGATCCCTTTGTTCGGACGCAAATCGACACAGAGACGCCGGACAAGGCGGTGCTGACAATTTCAGCGGAAACGATCAACCATACTGGCAAGCCCATATCCGGCGTTTTACGCGGAAAAATTGAAAATCTGACTTTTGATAAAATCATCACACTCGCGGCTCACGAGCAAAAGCACATCGAATTTGATAAAGTGAACATTGAAAATCCCAGACTATGGTGGCCGAATAACCTCGGCAATGCGGAACTGTATGAACTTGAACTGACCTTCCGCCGGGAAAATGAAATCCTTGACCGCACGACGACAACCTTTGGAATCAGGGAAATCAAAGATTATTGGCAAGGGGAACATCGCGGGTTCATGGTCAACGGTAAAAAAGTGTTGATCAAAGGCGGCGGCTGGGTCGACGAACTTTTTCTGCGCGACACACCGGAAACGCTCGAAGCGCAGATAAAATATGTCAAGCACCTCAATCTCAACAGCATCCGTCTGGAAGGAATTTGGGGCAAAGACCACACCCTGTACGATCTCTGCGACCGCCACGGCATTTTGATCATGGTTGGCTGGAGCTGCCATTGGGAACACGAAGAGTATCTCGGCAAACCTGTCGACAGCCGTTACGGCGGGATTGTCGGCCAGGAGGATATTGATTTGATCAGTAAATCCTGGCAGGATCAGGTCATCTGGCTGCGCAACCACCCAAGCATTTTCGTTTGGACCGTGGGCAGCGACAAGGTGCCTCATCCCGATCTCGAAAAAAAATATATTGAAACATTTCGCCAATATGATCCGACGCGGCCCTACCTGAACTCCACCGGCGGTGTCGGCAGTGAACAGAACATCATCGGCGAGGAACCCGTGCGCAGCGACATCAGCGGCTCATCCGGCGTAAAGATGCTCGGACCGTATGCGTACACGCCTCCGGTCTATTGGTTTACAGACAAAAAACTTGGTGGTGCTTACGGATTCAACACCGAAACATCACCCGGTGCGAATGTGCCGCCTCTGGAAAGTATCAGGAAAATGATTCCCAAAGACCATCTCTGGCCGATCGACGAGGTCTGGCAATATCATTGCGGACGCAATGTTTTCAATACGCTGGATCGTTTTCAAAAGGCGATTGATAAACGTTATGGTCGGACAAAAAATGTTGCGGATTTTGCAAAAAAAGCGCAGGTGCTGAACTATGAGCTGATGCGTCCCATGTTCGAGGCCTTTCAGGTCAATAAAAAAGTTGCCACCGGTATCATCCAGTGGATGCTCAATTCGCCGTGGCCGGAAATGTACTGGCAATTGTACGATTCTTTCCTGCTGCCAAACGGCGCATTTTACGGCGCACGCAAAGCCTGCCGGCCGCTGCACATTGCTTTCAATTATGGCGACAATGGGATTTACATGATCAATGATAAATTTACGCCGATTACCAATTTTAAAGCGCAAGTGCGCGTCTTGAACATTCATTCACAAAAGCTATTGGATGAAATCGTCGATGTCGATGTGCAGCCGGAATCTTCGACGCTGGTTTTTCACCTGCCGGAAATAGAAAATATCAGCACCACGTATTTCCTCGACCTGCGGCTTTACGATGCAAATGGCGCCGAGATAGACAATAATTTTTACTGGCTGTCGACAAAAAAGGATGTGCTGGATTATGAGGCAAAAGTCGAAGATTGGAGTTTTTATACGCCGAGCAAAGAATACGCCGATTTTACAGAACTAAACACACTGCCCCACGTTAAATTAGAAATGAAGCACAACTTTCGCAACAACCGGGAAGCGATTGTGCAAGTGCGGAATCCGGCCAACAGCATTGCTTTTTTCATCGAATTAAAATTTGCGGATAAACGAACTGGCGACACGGTTCTGCCCGCCTTTTGGGATGATAATTATATCAATCTGCTACCCGATGAAACAAAAGAAATTACTGTGCGCTTTTTAAAAGACGTACAAATTGATTTGTTGGAATTAAAAGCAGATGGTTGGAATGCCCGGGGTTAGTTTATTCCAAAATAAAAAATGAAAGGTGTAAATCAAGATGGTTGCCACACTTTCTAAAAATGGTCGGATAACGATCCCAATAAAAATAAGAAAGATGTTAAATCTCAAGGCCAAGGATAAAGTGGTTCTTGTAAGAAGGAAAGAATCAATTGTCATAAAGCCTGCACGAGATATTTTATCTTTGCGCGGTGTTGTCCCGGTGGCCGAAGGACAAGATTTTACTCAAATCCGGCAACAAACAATAAAAAATATTGGGGCGCATAATGCAAAAGAATGATCATTGGCAGGTCGTCGCAAGGAAATTTCATTCTCTATCAGTAATCTATCTCAAAAGATTTTCAATACAAATATCCATTTTAACCTTCCTCATGCTCTCCTTCTTTGCCTATTCCAATCCGGCCGCTGCTGCCCCAACCTGGCAAATCGTTATCAGCCAACCCCTTCTCAAAGATGAAGCCGTTCAAGCTGCAATCAGCGATTTGCAAAAGACCGGCAAACTCTATGGGATCGATTTTGAGATTTCAAAAGATTCACAAAATCTTTCTGCGCCGGCAATTCTTGTCGGCAGTGCGGTAAGGAACAGCAGGACGAAGAAACTGGCCAGACGCGGCCTCATCACACTGCAAAAATTGGATGATGAGCAAGGGTACGAAATTATCAGCAAAAACATCGATGGCAACAGGCTGATGATCGTCAGCGGCGGCAGCGTCATCGGCGATGTCAACGGACTGTACTGGATATGGGACAGGCTGCGTGTTTACAAAACGCTGCCGGAGATAAACATCGTCCGTGTACCGGCGCTAAAAACCCGCATCAGTCTGGCCTGGGGACGCCACGGTAGCGGCGGTAACTCTCGGGAAGAAATGATCAATGCGCTGCGATACAGCATCAATTGGGTATCCGGGCCGGCCGTGCTGGATTTGGTGCCGTGGAATGCAGAACCGGAAGCAACGGAAAATGCAAAGAACCGCGAACGGGTACGAGAGTTAATTAAAATCGCTCATTCGCTGCATTTAAAATATTTTAGCTTTGCCAATGAATTCACCTATCACCCCTCCATCATGAAAGATGTCGCCGCCACGCTCTCTCCTTGTGATCCCTGCTTCTGGGATGCCTTGCAGGAAAAATATCGTCTCCTTTTTCAGGCGCTGCCGGAACTCGATGGCGTGGAATTGTGCACCGATGATATTTCCGGTTTCTGGGGAAACTATCGTCCCTTCGATATTATGCACAATGGACAATGTTGTGAATGGCCAATGGACAAGCGTTATCGAACTTTTATAAAAAAAGTTTACAATGTTGTTGTTAACGAATTCAACAAAACCTACTTTCATTTTACCTGGAGCCTGGTGGCTTATGAACAGCACAACCAGGCGGATGTTTTTAAAAAGATTTTTACCAACGATGTGCCGGTAAAAAATCTTTATCTCATTCCCAAAATTACCGCAGCCGACAGATGGTGGCACCAGCCGTACAATCCGACGTTTAATTTGACGCCCCATCACACCCTCATCGGTTTTGAAACCATGAATTATTACGAAAGCTCAAAATCACATATTTTCCCAACATTCCCGGGACAATATTTTCAGGCAGGAATACAGACTTTTCTCATGCCCGAAAAGAATAATGTACGAGGCTCCGGTTTTCTCGCGGGTTCGCCGCAGGACGGTTGGGATACACGCAATGTTACGGCGTATGTTCTCTACCGCCTCTCATGGAACCCCAACGAGAGCATTGAAAA